>NZ_RZPB01000083.1:0-13458 GCF_003998535.1 Mesorhizobium sp. M7A.F.Ca.AU.002.02.1.1
GGTGATGATCAGAACGGCAATGGCGATCGTCATCGCCCGGTGCCAGTCGCCCGTCGCCGCCATCCAACCCAGGAATGTCACGAAGGCGGTGAGATGAACCACGGGCGCGTAGAGTGCCGACACGCGATCAGCGATGCGGCGATAGTGCGCGCTCGGCCTCGCCGTACCGATCGTTCAGGTGGTCGCCGCGCGGCGTCTGTTCGAGAACGGCATCATGGTCAAGGACGGTTCGGCCATGGAGCGCCTGGCGACGATTGATAACGCAGTGTTCGACAAGACCGGAACGCTCACGCTCGGACAACCCCGGCTCCTCAATGCATCGTCGATCGATCCGGCCATGCTGGCAATCGCGGCAGACATGGCCGCGCACTCGCGTCACCCGTTTTCAAAGGCCATAACCGGCTTTGCCGCTCCTGGCGGGCAACACAAATTCGATGCCGTCACAGAGCATCCGGGGTTCGGGATCGAAGCCACTGTCGCCGGAAGCATCTGGCGGCTGGGTCGACGCGGATGGGCTGGATGGAAGGCCCGGACCGGTGGTGAAGGCAACCATGGCTATGGCGGAACGGTGCTGACAAAAGACGGGTTCATTGTCGCGACCTTCGATTTCGAGGATGCGCTGCGCGCCGACGCGGCGGCGGCGATCAAGCGATTGAACGATACTGGGGTGTCGATGCAAATGCTGTCGGGCGATACCGCAGGTGCCTGCGGTGAAGTTGCAAGAATGCTGGGTGTCGAGGACTTCGTTCCGTGCCTGCTGCCGTCGGGCAAGGTCGAGCGCATCGAGACCCTGGCGAAAGACGGACACAAGGTTCTGATGGTTGGCGACGGCCTCAACGACACGCCGGCGCTGAGCGCGGCGCATGTCTCGATCGCTCCGGCCACCGCCGCCGACATTGGCCGCAATGCCGCCGACTTCGTATTCCTGCGCGAAAGCCTTCTGGCAGTGCCTCTCGCGCTGGACGTCTCGCGCAAGGCGGGACACCTGATCCGCCAGAACATCGCGATTGCGATCGTCTACAATGCCGTCGCCGTGCCGATCGCCATCCTGGGCCACGCCACGCCTTTGTTAGCGGCGATTGCCATGTCTGCCTCATCGGTGCTTGTTATTGGAAACGCATTGCGCTTGCACGGCTTCGGGGCGAATGCGACGCTGCAAGTTATTCAAAAAGTCGGACGCTCCGCAGTCAGCTATTCGGCATAATCCTCGTGACGACGTTGCTCTATCTCATACCAGTGGCCCTTTTTCTGGGTGCACTGGGTGTGTCCGGCTTCGTCTGGGCATTGCGAAGCGGTCAATACGAAGATCTCGACGGAGCCGCCGAGCGGATACTAATTGATCGGGACGACAAACCGGAACGCTGATTTCAATCCGCTGTGCATAAGATGCGCGGATCGCGCTCGTCAGTCGAGCCGGCTCGGTCGGGAACAAGCTGTCCATGCTCCATGCTCCATGCTCCATGCTCCATGCTCCATGACCATCTTGACCTAAGCTGCACACTACATTTGTGAAAAGCCTCTGTCGTGCGAAGGACTGCCTCCCATTGCACCCAGTATGAGGCGTGTGATGCCACGAGAGTACCTCGCGTGGCCGGACGAGAGCTTGGCAATGTGCGCACGGGTTCCAAAGTGGAACGTCACGGTCGATCACCTGACCGTGAACCGCCAGTGCCGATTGGTCATGTCTGGCTGATCCAGATCAGGGTCATACTCATCGGCGTGGTCTATTGACCAGTCTTCGACGGAGAAATGCATGACTTACGGAAAGATTGGTCGTCATTATCAGCACCTTCACGGTTCTGGGTTTTCTGTCGTGTGGTCGGCCATGCCTTGTGCTTACGGCGCAGCCATTAGCTGACCGGCGTCGTGTGTATCTCGCTTGCTGGCTGACCATCCGCGTGGCTTGCGCGGACAGGGGGCCGATCAACAGCTTTCGCCTTTGATGGGTTGTGTGCGTCGTTGCCGATCCATCCCGATTCCCGGCCCGCGCCTTGAGGCTATGCGACGGTACCGGAACCCAGCGCACGTCACGCGGTTCCGCGCGCGTGGTGTCCGCTCGTCACGACGATGAACGAACAAGCGGCTGGAGTACCATGAACACCGTACACATCATCGACTGCCACAATGCAAATGACTACTTCGCCGACAGGCAAGAGGGACCGATCGTGCAGCACTTGTTAAAGGCTGTCAACATCCGCGCGGAGCTCCAAATGGCGTTGAACCGAACGAAATTTGGTGAGGCTGTAGTACGAGCGATGGAGGCGGAGTGCGACGTGCTTCACATCGCCGGGCACGGCAATGGTGACGGGATCGCTTCGTCCAGTGGGCGAAGTGGCCTTCTTTGGGCTGACTTCGTAAAAATGTTCCAGGGCTCGCATCCAGCGCCGAAGATCCTCGTGATGTCAACGTGCTGCGGAGCATCATCGGGGTTGGGACGTGCGTTTTCGAAATCGATCAACCGTCCGAAGTTGATCATTGGTTCGAGTGACGCGCGCTATTTCGACGACTATGTCGCCGCGTGGGCTTTGCTCTATCGGCGACTGAATTGCAAGGACATCGACATCGAAGCCATGCAGCAGGTTCTTGATGAGATATGCGCGGTCGTGGATAAAAGTTTCCGCTACCTTGGCTGGGATGACGAGAGAGAGCGCTACGTTCGATACCCTCACCCTCGCAAGAGAGCCCGCTTCGACGTCGTGGAGCGTGAGTAGTATGCGCAAGGGTTCCAGGTGGAATGTGGCGATCGATGCGGCGCGGCCGTCGCTGACCAGCGTCGCGAGTGTCTCGCTTGCTGGCGGCGATCTGCGCGGCTGCGCGGCGAAAGGGCGGGATCGGTTAGCCGCATCCACCTCTGAGCGCTTTGAGTGCTTCGTTGCCGATCGATGCGAATCTCCCGGCCCAGCGCCTTTAGGCAATGCGGCGGGCACGGAGCTCATGTCACTCGGCTCAGTTCCACCGTTACACGAGGATAGGCGACCGGATGGCGGCACGCTGATGGGCTCTGACGATAATTTTGACATCGTTGTCGTTGGAGCCGGCCCGGTCGGCCTTTCGTTCGCTGCGTCGCTTGCCCAAAGCGAACTCAAGGTGGCAGTTGTTGAACAGAACACATTCGATAGTCTGGCGAATCCGGCTTTCGATGGTCGCGAAATCGCGCTGACCAACGCTTCGATCAGAACCCTTCGCGAGCTCGGCGCCTGGGATGTCATCCCGGCTTCGGACAAATCAGCACTTCAAGGCGCGCGCGTGCTCAACGGCTCGAGCGCATTCGCTCTTCGTTTCGATCCTCCCAGCAACTCTGGAGAACCGCTGGGGGTTTTGGTTCCAAATTGCCGGATCCGCGAGGCGCTGTTCAAAATCGTCCGCTTGCAGGATCGCGCCCGGCTGTTGTGCGGCCACTCGGTCGTCGATGCAACAAACAGCCAAGAAGGAGCAGTCGTAACGCTCTCTAATGGCGCGCGTTTAACTGCTCGGCTGGTTGTTGCCGCGGATTCGCGTTTGTCCGCCACGCGTGATCTGCTAGGCATCGGCGCCGATATCAACCGGCTTGGCCACTCGATGCTGATTTGCCGAGTGAGGCACGAGCGCGCCCACCACCAGATCGCCATCGAATGGTTCGATCACCATCAGACGATAGCGATATTGCCCCTCGCGGAGGGCATGTCGTCGCTGCTGCTCACATTGCGCTCAAACGAGGCCTATAGACTGCTTGCCTTCGATGATGATTTGTTCCTGTCGGAGTTGACGAAACGGTGTCGAGGGCGCCTTGGAAAAATGACCTTGGCAAGCAAGCGCCACACCTATCCGCTGGTCACGACCTGGGCGCACAAATTCCGGGCGCCGAGCGCCGCACTCATCGGCGACGCTGCCATCGGCATGCACCCGGTGACCGCTCACGGATTCAACATCGGTCTCAGCAGCCAGAAGCAACTCGCCCGTGGAATCATGACTGCGTGCCGCGACGGCCGCAATGTTGGCGACCCCGACATGCTGCATATATACGAAAGGCGGCTGCGCCTGTCGGCGGCGCCGCTCTACCATGCAACGAACATATTGGTTGGACTCTACTCCAGAGACCACCTGGCGGCACGGCTTGCAAGGCATCTGGGGCTTCGCTTTGCCCAACATGTTCCCCTTGTCCGGCATGGGATTTCGGCGGAGCTCCAGCGGTGATACTGCACCAGCAGTCGCATTTTTGCGCGTGCTGGGCGAGCGATGAGAGAGTGCATGATGCACCGGAGTAATCCTGCTCCCCGACGCTGATCTCCGATTGAAGAATTAACCCGTCCTTCAGGGGGGCTGCATAGGCTGCGGACAAGCAGGAGTAAGCAAGCTGACCCGTCCAGCCTTGGAAAAAGAAGATCCGCTGGAGGCGAGAATCCTTCAGGACCAGCTCGCTGATCTGAGGGCAGGCCTTTTCGTCTCAATGCCGATAAGCATTGTGCTGTCCGGGCTGATTTTGACCGTGCAGGCCCTTTCCGGGAACGGTCTTGCTGGCGCGGCCTGGTTTTCGGTCGTTAATGCGATAAATGCCGCCCGCCTTGCACTCGCCCGTCATCAGCTGAAGGAACCCGGAGTCCAGGATGATCTGACACGGGTTTGGCTGCGGCTTCGCTGGTTTGGCAGGCTTGCTCTTCTGGCGGGATTCACCTGGTCATTCCTTGCCGTCCTAACGGCTGGATACACGACGTCTCAAGCATCGCTGCATCTAATAATTCTGGCGGGCATTTCAGCTGGCGCGGTCACGTACGGCAGCTCATATGCTGCGGCAGCGATATGCTTCATCACACCGCCACTCCTCATTGCCGCCGCATGTTTGCTGACGAAGGGAGCCCCGGAAAACTACATTCTGGCTTTTGCCGTCCTGCTTTTCGAGGGCGGCCTGGTTCGATCCTCGTTCGTTGGACAAGCGCGCTTCCGTGACGCGAGCCGCCTGAGACATCAAGCCGAGCGGCTTGCCGCGGAAATGGAGCGCAATTCCAGGGAGGACCATCTTACCGCGCTCCTCAACAGGCGGGGCCTCGAACATGCAATCGATCAGTTTGAGAACACCGATGGACCCTTTGTGGCCATGCTGATTGATCTGGACGGGTTCAAATCTGTCAACGATACCTACGGTCACAGAACGGGTGACGAGCTGCTTGCCAGGATCGCCCGCCGAATAGAGGAAGAAGCACCGGAGGGCTCAACGCTCGCCCGCATCGGTGGGGATGAATTCGTGCTGGTTTTTTCTTCGCGAAAGAATTCTCCTTCTCCCACCAATCTCGCGTCCAATCTCATAGCCAAGCTTGCTCGCCCCTATCCTGGGATCGCATCAGTCCGCATTGGAGCGTCTATAGGAATCTACTTGGCTGAAAACCCCGGACTAACGGAAATGTTGTTGCGGGCCGACATCGCCCTTTACACAGCTAAGCGCCGCGGCAGGAATGAATTTTGTCTGTTCGATGCCGAGCTAGCCCGGGAGTTGCAACGCCGCCAGTCAATCGAACGCGATCTTCATTCGGCGATAACGATGAGAAGCTTGGTCGCTTGGTTTCAGCCAATCGTAAGACTCGAAACTGAAGCCGTCGTCAGTTTTGAAGCCTTGCTAAGATGGTCTCACCCGCTTCACGGTCCCATTTCTCCGCCCGAGATCATGACAGCGGCACGCGAAACTGGAATGCTTCAGCTGCTAACTCAAACGGTATTCGCCGACTGTTGCGCTCTTATCGAGGGCTTGGTCAAAGCTGACCGTCGTGATGTTCGTGTGGCGATGAATGTTTCACCGTGCGAGTTGGAAGCTGGCGATATTGACGAGATGATTCTTAATGGTCTGGCGGCAAAAGACCTCCCTGCAACGATGTTCGACATCGAGATTACCGAAGAAGCCCCAGTGGATCCGGACAGAGTGGATGAAAAGCTCGCCCGGCTTTCACATGCTGGCATTTCTATCGCGCTCGATGACTTCGGCACCGGTTTTTCGACGTTGGCATCGCTCAAGGACAGTCGGATCAGGAAGGTGAAAATAGATCAGGGCTTCGTTCGCGGCTTAGCCAAGTCCCGGGAGAATCGGCTGCTTGTCAAAGCGGTGATTGATCTTGGTAGGACGCTCGGGATCGAGGTCATGGCCGAGGGCGTTGAAACAGAGGCAGATCGGCAAACTCTGTACAAGCTTGGCTGCAGAACCGCGCAGGGCTTCCTGTTCTCTAAGGCAGTGCCTCTCCATTTGGCACTTGATTCGGTAGTAAAAGAGCACGCGAAGGAGTTGTGACCGGCCTCTCCGTCCGTGCTGCTCGCGGAACTTTCATGTGGGGTGGACCTGACGCGCGAAAGCCGTTTCGGACGGTAGAGTTATTACGGGGGCGAAACTGAGCACGTGGTTTGGATAGCAGCAATCCGGTCCACCGGCGCACATGCAGCGGCTTCATACAAGCGTTCAAGTTGCGAGATGAGCTTGAGTGAACGACGTCGGAGAATTGCGTCCTTTGGACGCTGGTTTCGCGGTTCCCGTAGGATTCGATTACGGGAAGCGTTCTTGGCTGCTTCTCGGCTCAGCGCTCATCGGGATGAACAACGTACCCGCGGTCAAGGTCTTCGCGACCTCAACCCAGTCACCATCCCGCAACAGCAGCGGTCGGGTCCTGATCAAGCGCTCAGCCTCAGCACAGGTGCTGGAGCAACGGTAGAGCGCGGAAAACGTGTATCGGAATGCGCTGGCTCACCATAGGAAGCTGCCACGGCATGTCGAATGTCCCCAGGGGGCGGACCGTTCCCTTGCATTTGTCTCGATGACGGGCTCTCAAAGCTAAAGCCAAGAGAGCTTTATAAAAATCGCACCCGATCGGCTGCGCAACGACGACCAGCTGAGGCCCGATCGGGTGCTAAGGTCGTGCCAAAAAAGGCGCGTCACTGTCGCATTTCTAGCCGGCTTGCGATCGGACGTCATCTCTTGGCGATCGCTGCCCCTTCTCTCAAATGCGCTTAGCGGCGCCGATGGCGAATAGCGCAAGCTTTTCCACCCGTTTCTACTCCACTACCGAGACTCGTCACCAACCTCCTTTTATTCGCTTCCATATGGCCCATCCTGTCTCCAATCGAGGAGGAGCGCGAACATGGGCCAAGCCGTAGAACGTCTCAGTCTCGGGAATTCTTCTGCTCGCCAAACTGCCGTTGTCGCCGGCACCATATTTGGCAGGGTGACAGTGCACGACAAGATATCAGGCGTTCTTGTCTGGGCTGAACTATGCTTGCAAGCCATAACCCAAAAATCGCCGATCCCTTTGAATTCGAGCCGGATGAATGGGTGTTTCAAAATTTTTGGCGGTTTTAGGCAGAACCCTCCGATGGCCCGCGTACCGGTCAAGCTTCGTGAGCACTTTAGGTTCGTCGATCAGGCATAGGTTTCTTTCCCATGCCACATGCTGGCCGTTTGCCTAGTTCGGAAGCCCTCGAGAGGCGTTGCTCGTCTTGGTATGGCGTCGCCCCTTTTTCCGATCCATCGGCCACGGAGCTAGAATGGTGTCTAGCTGTTGCCGCCTACTTGGTCATCCGGCATGGAGATGCCTATATACCGACCTTCGAAAGGCTGGAATACGAGGTCGAACAAATGCGGCGGAAGCTCGGAAATCGCGAGCGAGCGCAGCGCGTGCTGGCCACGCTCAACCTAAATGGCTCGGACAGCTGGAGCCGTGAGGTTGGTTCTCAAGGCCTGGATGGCGCCGCAATCACATTCGCCCGGGCGGGGTAAAAGCGATTTTTTGGAGCCACTCGCGCTTTTGCGCTAACGAAGGTCCCGCGCCGTATTTGGGCCGGATCCATTTGTGGCCCATCAGAGAAGCAATTACCTTCTCCGGCGCCTCAACTGCCGTCAGCCGGTCCTCGAAAGTGTGTCGCAGGCTATAAAGACTATGCTCGGAAGTCGGCAGAAGTTCCTTGCTGGCGAGCACCTTGTTGACGAGCGCTGAAAGTGACGCGGCCTTGTCGCGATAACGAGGAAAGCCGTCCGGATGGAGCTTGATGGCTGCAAGTGCGCCGCCAACCAAGGGAATGTCACGGGCTGAATGACCGGTCTTCAAGCGACGGCCATTGGGGCGCACCCGCACATGCGGGATTTCTCGATCGAGGTGGATTGTTTCGGTGGTGAGGTTTGCCGCTTCAGAAAGCCTGAGTCCGGTATCGGCAATCACATAGATTAGATGGCGGGCTTCGTCATTGAGTCCGTCGAGCGCGCCTTCAGCGAGTATCTTCTCCTGAATGAACTCCGCTGTGAACGCAGCGCGTTGCCCGGGGACGGCGCCGGAAAGACGCAGGTTTCGAAAAACCGGCTCCAGCTTGAGCTGGTGAGTCAGATCGACGACGCGCAGCATTTTCGAAACATGGCCGATGTCCTTGTTGGCCGTACCGATATCAAGTCCATCCTCAACGATCCGCTTTTGCCACCACTCGCGGAACGCGATTGCGTCGTCCCGAGTGAGGCTTGCGATCTCCTTGTCGCCAATGACTCCAACCAGATTGGCAACTGCGCGCTTTTTGGGGTTACGCCATTTCTTGATTTGGTTGGGCGACATGGTCAGCAAGTTCTGTTGCTCGATCGTCTCGAATTCCTTGATAAGACCGCTCAGGCGGACCGCTGGCCGCTTCTCCCCACCCATGACGGCCGAGACGTCCTGCGCGTCCTCGATCGATTTTTTGTCGAGGAGCAGCTTGATACGGGCCATGAGTTCGTCGAGCGGCCCCGCTGCTAGTTCCTCGTTAGTGCGATAGGCCAATCCAAATGACCGCGCGCGCTTCCTCGCGGCTTCGAAACGCAGCCCCGCCTCGGCGGATTGGCCTTCCCGCAGTCTACGCCAATACGCCTCCAGCCCCGCGCCGAGGCTTTGCACTGCATCTCGCGCCCGTACACCGCGGGGATCGTCAGCCACGGCGACGCCCGTGGAAATGCGTACTAGGCAGCGGCGATCAAACGCCGCGAATTCCTTCGGCACCCTGCGGACGAGATACCAGATGCCTTCACGTTTATGCGGCTTTGGCGCTGCGGAACGTCGCATTATCTTTCTCTAATGTTACACAGTTTGTTACACAGTCTAAGATATGTTTCGCTTCGTGCTGGTCAAGCGCAACAAGGAAGCTTTTGAAAGGAAAGGATTTTTATGGAAGCTAAATGGCGGAGAGGGAGGGATTCGAACCCCCGATGGGCTTGCACCCATGCCGCATTTCGAGTGCGGTGCATTCGACCACTCTGCCACCTCTCCGCGGTCATGGTCGGCCGTTGCCGGCGCGGCGCACTAGATAACGGCTGAACGGGCAGGTTACAAGGCCAATCCGTCAGTTATTTGGCTTGCCGGGCAAGCAGCGGATTCGCGACGGTTCAGCGGCGGCGAGGCCTGGGTAGGTTGGTAACCAGTCACGCGTGCTTGCCTCGACGACGGTCACGTCGTGCAGTCGTGCTGACACGCTCGATCCTTCGGCCGCCAACAACAGTCCCGACAACAGCTGTTTGCCTTGACTCGCACTCAACCTTCGGTTAGGGACAGCGCGCAATCGGCGTGGAGGGTTCTTCCGCGCCGCTTGTTTTTTGAACCCGCAGACTGACAAAAAGACGGCTGAACCGCCAGAGGCGGCTCATCAAGGCCGACCGAACAGCGAAAGGCAAAAAATGTTCGCAGTCATTAAAACGGGTGGCAAGCAGTATCGCGTTGCCGCCAACGATCTCCTGAAGATCGAAAAACTCGAAGCCGCTGTCGGCGATATGGTCGAGATCGGCCACGTCCTCGCACATGGCGAAGGCGAGAATGTCACGTTCGGCGCGCCGTTCGTCGACGGCGCGGTGGTCACCGCCGAAGTCGTCGAGCAGGGCAAGAACCGCACCGTCATCGCCTTCAAGAAGCGCCGCCGGCAGAATTCGCGCCGCAAGATCGGCCATCGCCAGCTTTTGACCACCGTGCGGATCTCCGAGATCCTGCTGGGTGGCGCCAAGCCGACGAAGACGGCAGCGGTCAAGGCGCCGAAGAAGGTGAAGGCCGAGGCCGCCACCGAGGTGCAGGCGGAAGCCGCGCCGAAGAAGGAGCCCAAGGCCAAGGCAGCCGAGACAAAGGCAGCCGAGACCGCGGCAGCGCCGCTGTTCAAGGCGCCCAAGGGTGAGCCGGACGATCTGACCGTGATCAAGGGCATCGGCCCGGTCGCAGCCAAGGATCTCAACGAGCAGGGCATCATCACCTTCGCGCAGCTCGCCAAGCTGACCGACAAGGATGTCGCCAAGATCGACGAGCACATGCCCTTCAGCGCCGACCAGATCAAGGACTGGCGCGAGCAGGCCAAGGAATTGGCGGCGAAGTAATTTTCTGGCGACCAGGTCGCCGGATCGGACTTGAAACGGAACGCGAACGCGTTCATAAGGCCTTTTAGGCGCCTTGCGGCGCAACGGAGTTAGTTAGATGGCACACAAGAAAGCTGGCGGCTCGTCGCGCAACGGTCGCGACTCGCATTCCAAGCGTCTGGGCGTGAAGAAGTTCGGCGGCGAAGCCGTCATCCCGGGCAACATCATCATTCGTCAACGCGGCACCACGTGGCATCCCGGCGTCAATGTCGGCATGGGCACGGACCATACGCTTTTTGCGCTCGAGACCGGCGCCGTGACGTTCAACAAAAAAGCCAACGGCCGAACCTACGTATCGGTCAACCCGATTGCCAAAGCCGCGGAGTAGCCGGTTCCGCACTAGAACACCGGCGCCCATCTCGGGAACCGGTGTCTGGCAAAGCCAGGAAAAGGATCAGGGGAGATGGGTTTCCATCTCCCCTTTTTCTTGTGCCTGGAGGACTTTCAAATGGTTGCCGAAGCGGAAGACTCAGAAGACGAAAGTTACGCGATAGACTGCCCGGTGCTGGTCACCGAGCGGCTGGTGATGCGGGCGCCCCACGAGGGCGATATCGCGCAGCTGGTCGAGCTTGCCGACAACCGCCATGTCGCCGAAATGCTGGCACGCATGCCGCACCCCTATGGCGAGGCCGAGGCGCGCGCTTTCCTGGCCATGACCAAATCGCGCCGGGCCGGCATTGCTTATGCCCTGACGCTGGCCGGCACCGACACCTTCGTCGGTTGCGCCGGCCTCAACACCACCGATCGCGGGCTGGAGCTCGGTTACTGGATCGGCGAGCCGCACTGGAAGAAGGGCTATGCGACGGAAGCAGCGCACGCGCTGGTCGATCTCGCCTTCCAGAGGACGTCGATCCAGGTCCTGCATGCCTCGACGCGGGTCATCAATCCGGCCTCGCGCCGCGTCATCCACAAGTGCGGGTTCCAGTATGCCGGCCAGGGCATGCTGAACTCGATCGTCGCCGGCCAGGTTCCCGTCGAGCGCTACCGGCTCGATCGCAAGACCTGGACCAGCCTGCGGAACTGGGTGCATTTCTGATGGATGACGACGGTCAAACCAATGGTCGACAGCAGCGATATTGAAACGGCCGCGATCGCGCCGATGACGCCTGGGGATATCGAAAGCTTTCATCGCGCGCTCGATGTCGTAGCGCGTGAGCGAAAGTACTTGTCCTTCCTTGAGGCGCCACCGCTGGATCAAGTCAGAAGTTTCGCAATGGATCGTATCGGGAGAGGCGATCCGGGGTTCGTGGCCGTTGTTCGTGGCGAGGTCGTCGGCTGGTGCGACATCTCACGCCATGATCGGCTCATCCATGCCCATCGCGGCTCCCTCGGGATGGGGATTGTTCCTCCCTATCGGGGGCGAGGGCTTGGACTGCGGCTCATCAATGCAACCTTGGCGCAAGCGCGCAGGGCCGGTTTCGTCCGCATCGAACTCTCCGTGCATTCCGACAATGCTCGCGCCATCTCTCTCTACGACAAGGTCGGGTTTGTCAGGGAGGGCGTGCAGCGCGATGCCGTCCATGTCGACGGGGAATACCGCGATACGATCATGATGGCGATCGTCGAACGCGAAAACGCCGCCAGATGAATGGCCATCAGCCCAGTTCGACCCACACCGGCAGATGGTCCGAGCCGACTGCCTTTCGGTCGACCCACAGACGCTGCAGGGATCTGGCAAGCGAAGCGCTGGTAAAGATATAATCGATGCGCTTGTGCCGGCTGGGATCGGTGGGTTGCTTGGGATCGACCCAACTGATGAGATCGTCGCCGGTGGCGTTCAGCCGCAAGGCGGCATCGACGGCGAAGTCGGCGGTCAGCGGCATGCCGAATTCATGGTCCGGCCGGCCGGCGAGTTCGACATATTCGGGTGAGCCGGCCAGCATGTTGAAATCGCCCATGCCGACAAAGGCTTCGGGATGCGGCAGTTCCGGCAGGCCGATCTCGGCGACGCCGGACAGTGCTCCGCCTTCGAGCGCATAGTTCAGCATGCGTTGGCGCAGGAACTGGATCTGGCTGGCGCGTTCGAGGGGGCTGCGGTGATCGAGATGGATGGAATAGAAGCGGATGAAACCAAGCGGCGTCTCGATCAGCGCTTCCAGCGCGCCGCGCTGGAAGTTCATCATCTCGAAGCTGCGGCTGCGCGGCAAAAGCAGGTTGCGCGACAGATGAATGGGCGTCCTAGACAGCACCATGTTGCCGAGCTGGAAGGTTTTCGTGACGGCACGGCCGTTGTCGATGTGCGAACCGATATTGGCCTCGAAATTGCTGCCATAGACGGCGAAATAGTCGGGCAGCGCCTCGCCGATCTCGGCGACCATGTCGCGGCCGCCATTCCGAGGATTGTTGCGGGTCACCTCCTGCAAAGCGATCACGTCGGCGCCGCGCACGGCATCGGCGATGCGCCCGACATCGTACTGCCCGTCGAGGCCGATGCCGTACTGGATGTTGTAGGTTACAAGCTTCATTCCGACGTCTCTCCGGCCAACCCCACATGGCCATTGTCACAAAACGGCCTCGCCCTTCGCCGCGCCTTGGTTTAGAGCAAGGGCCAAGGTTTAGAGCAATGCCGCAAAGCCACTAGTAGAAACTGTACAATCTCATGAAATTTCTCGATCAAGCCAAGGTATACATCCGCTCCGGTGACGGCGGCGCCGGTTCGGTGTCGTTCCGGCGTGAAAAATTCATCGAGTTCGGCGGGCCGGATGGCGGCGACGGCGGCCGCGGCGGCGATGTCTGGCTGGAGGCGGTCGACGGGCTGAACACGCTGATCGACTACCGGTATCAGCAGCATTTCAAGACCAAGACCGGCGTCCACGGCATGGGCCGCAACATGACCGGCGCCAAGGGCGCCGACGTCACGCTGAAAGTGCCGGCCGGAACGCAGGTGTTCGAAGAAGACAACGAGACGCTGATCTGCGACCTGACCGTGGTCGGACAGCGCTTTCTGCTGGCCAAGGGCGGCAATGGCGGTTTCGGCAACCAGCATTTCAAGACCTCGACGAACCAGGCGCCGCGCCGCGCCAATCCCGGCCTGCCGGGGCAAGAGCTCAACATCTGGCTGCGGCTGAAGCTGATCGCCGATGCCGGCATTGGGCAGCCCGACC
>NZ_RZPB01000840.1:0-2446 GCF_003998535.1 Mesorhizobium sp. M7A.F.Ca.AU.002.02.1.1
GAGAAAAAACCCGCCCCGCCGAGCGCTCCGGCCCCGGCAGCAGGGCAGCGCATGCCTCCCAACGGCTACACCAAGTAGCCTCGGCTCAAAGACAGCCGACATCGATGGCGTGACTTGACGGCGATCTGGCGCCCGGCGCACCATTGCCAGGCAGTCCCCGTTCCAGGCATTTCTGGCAGACGGGATTTCATCACTAGGGGTAAAGGGGGGGCCATGAGAAAATCTGGAATCGTAACCGGAGCAGGCCTATTGCTGGCGTCACTGCTTGGCGTCGTCGCGGCTCATGCCGACGACATGCTGGGATCCTATGTCGCGCGCATTTCCGATCGCGACCATCAGGCGAGTGACGGCTATGCGCTGGACAATGCCGCGCAGATGGTGCGGCAGGACCGCGCCAACTGGCACAAATTCCACCGCCGTGACAGCGACGACGAGGCTGATGGCTGGTTCAGGACCAACGACCAGCGCGCCGACCTGCAGCGCATGCTGGAACGCGGCGGCGCGATGAGTTCCTCGACCAAGCGCGCCATCGTCAATGGCGAACCGCTGATCCAGGTCGACGTCTACGAAAACAGCGTGCGCGTCAGCATTCTCGAGAACTGACGGGCCGTCGCCGGGGCGGCTGACAGTCGGCTTCGGGGACGGCTGATAGCAAAAGGCGGCGCCTCGGCGCCGCCTTGCCATCGATAGACTCGGCGGCTGAAAAGATCAGGCCGCTTCTTCCTTGTCGTCGTCTTCTTCTTCGGACTCGTCGCCTTCAGCCTTCACGCTGTCCTCGGCGTCGTCTTCGTCCTCGTCTTCATCTTCGTCGTCATCCGAGAGCGTGGCAGCTTCGGTGGACTCTTCGCCTTCTTCATCGTCGCCGTCTTCGTCGTCATCAGACAGGTCAGCGGCTTCGATCGCTGCGGCGGCGGCATGATCGAGAATGGTTTCGGAAGCGGATTCAAGCGCCTCGGCGGGAGTTTCTTCTGTCACTTCGATTTCGTGATCGGAATTCATGGAAGCCTCCGTGGGGTTGGGGAACATGTCCCTTTTGCCACGGAGAGATCATCGCCATATGACTGTAAGCCGGCTCGAACGGCCGGTAGCAGAGAATATTTTCTTCGCCTTAACCTGCGATCCTGGAGAAATCCGCGACCTGACCGGTGGCCGTGCGGATGCGGGCGAGCAGCGCCAGGCGGTTGGCACGCACCGCCTGATCCTCATCGTTTACAAGAACATGCTCAAAGAATGAATCAACCGGCTCGCGCAACACGCTAAGCGCCAGCAAGGCGCCGGAAAAATCATCGTTTTGAATCGCTTCGCCGGCTTGCTTCTCAGCCTGGTTCACCGCCGCAAACAGCGATTTCTCGGTATCCGCGCGAAACAGCGCCGGCTCAACGGTTTCGGCGACCGCCGTTTTCTTTTTCTCCTCGGCAGCCAGAATGTTGGCCGCGCGCTTAGTGCCGGCGAGCAGGTTCTTGCCGTCCTCGGTGTCGAGGAAGGCGCCGAGCGCCTCGACGCGGCGGACGATCTGCAAGAGGTCGTCGGACTGCGGCGTGATGACGGCATCGATGAGATCGTGCCGGGCGCCCTGATCGCGGAGGTAGACTTTCAGGCGGTCGTGGAAGAAGGACAGAAGGTCAGACGCTTTCCCGACGATGGCTGCCAGCGCCAGTCGAATATCATTCTCGACCAATATTCTAACCACACCCAGCGCCGCTCTACGCAGCGCATAGGGATCCTTCGACCCAGTCGGCTTTTCGTCGATTGCCCAGAAACCGACCAGCGTATCGAGCTTATCGGCAAGCGCCACTGTGATCGAAACCGGATCGCTCGATACGCGATCGGACGGGCCTTGCGGCTTGTAGTGTTCCTCCGCTGCAGCGGCGACCGATGCATGCTCGCCCTGAAGCAGCGCATATTTGCGGCCCATGGCGCCTTGCAGTTCCGGGAACTCGCCGACGACTTCGGTGGTGAGATCTGCCTTGGCCAAGACGGCAGCGCGGCGCGCGAGTGCGGGATCGGCGCCGACTGTCGGAGCCAGTTCTTCCGCCAATCGCTTGATCCGCTCCACCCGTTCGCCCTGCGTGCCGAGCTTGGCGTGGAAAGTCACGCCGAGATGGTCGAGGCGGGCCATGCGCTGGTCGAGAGGCTTCTTGAGATCAAGCCCGAATTTTTCCGCCGATGCCTCGAGCTCAGCCAGGTCAGGCAAATCGCCCTGGTCGGTCGTCCAGAAATAAAGCGCGTCGGACAGACGGGCGCGCACCACCTTGCCGTTGCCGTGGGCGATCTCCTTGCCGCCATCCCTGGCTTCGATGTTGGCGGTTAGAATGAAGCAATTGGAAAGCGCGTCGGCGACACCCTGCGGCCGCGTAACAAAGCACTTCTGGTTGGCGCGGCCGCAGGGTGTCGACGACGCGCTTTCCAATCGCTTCATTCTAACCGCCAACATCGAAGCCAGGGA
>NZ_RZPB01000841.1:0-2435 GCF_003998535.1 Mesorhizobium sp. M7A.F.Ca.AU.002.02.1.1
TTGCGAGGCATTGTCATGCTCAAATGGATTATCATTCTCCTGATCGTCGCCGCGGCGGCGAGCTTGCTCGGCATGCCGGCACTGGCAGGTGCCGCGGCCACCGGTGCGCGTATCCTTATCGGCATCGTTCTGATCATCTTCCTGCTGGTGGTGCTGGGCATTTTCGCCGTCACGTAAGTCCGGCGCTTTCGCCGAGACCAAGCGGCTGCGCACTGGTAATTCCTGCCCGTTTCCGCCATATAGCGCCAAACGGACACGGAATTTTTCGGAGCAATGGCCAGCACTGCCCCTTTCGCCAAGATGAACGGCATCGGCAACGAGATCTCGTTGCCGATATGCGTGGCCGTGCCGATCGGGTGACGGCGGCGGCGGCGGTTGCGCTGAACGCCGATGCCGCGACCAGCTTCGACCAGATCATGGCGATCCATGACGCCAGGACGTCTGGCACCGCCTTTTTCATCGACATCCTGAATTCCGATGGAACCGGTGCGCAGGCCTGCGGCAATGGCATGCGCTGCGTCGTCCAGGCGCTCGCCGCCGAGACCGGCCAGAAGATCTTCACCTTCGAGACCGTGGCGGGCATCCTCAATGCGCGCGAACACGCCGACGGTTCGATCTCGGTCGACATGGGCACGCCGCGCTTCGGCTGGCAGGATATCCCGCTGGCCGAGGAATTCCGCGACACCCGCATGATCGAGCTGCAGATCGGCCCGATCGACGCCCCCGTGCTGCATTCACCCTCGGTCGTTTCGATGGGCAACCCGCACGCGATCTTCTGGGTCGACAACGACGTCTGGTCCTACGAGCTCGACCGCTTCGGTCCGCTGCTCGAGAACCACCCGATGTTCCCCGAGCGCGCCAACATAACCATCGCTCAGGTTACTTCGCCCGAAACCATGATCATCCGCACCTGGGAACGCGGCGCCGGCCTGACCAAGGCCTGCGGCTCGGCCTCCTGCGCGGCCGTGGTGGCCGCGGCCCGCACCAACCGGACCGGCCGCAGCGTCAGTCTGTTGACGCCAGGCGGCGGCACGCTGCATGTCGAATGGCGCGACGATGACCACGTGGTCCTGACCGGCGCCGCCGAATGGGAATTTTCCGGCAACTTCGACCCGTCGATCGGGACATGGGCCCGCGACACTGAAAGCGCGGCCTGATGTCCGCTCTGCCCAAGAGCCCGGTGTCCCCGGGGATCGATGTCGTCACCTTCGGCTGCCGGCTCAACACCTATGAATCGCAGGTGATGCGGCGCGAGGCTGAAAGTGCGGGCCTCGGCGCGTTGGAAGGTGGCGCCGTGATCTTCAACACCTGCGCCGTGACAGGCGAAGCAGTGCGCCAGGCCAAGCAGGCGATCCGCAAGGCGCGCCGCGACAACCCGCAGGCGCGCATCATCGTCACCGGCTGCGCCGCGCAGACCGAGCCTGAAAAATTCGCCGCCATGGACGAGGTCGATCTCGTGCTTGGCAATGAAGAGAAGCTGAACGCGAATTCCTACCGCGCGCTGCCGGATTTCGGCGTCAACGACACCGAGAAGGCGCGCGTCAACGACATTTTTTCCGTACGCGAGACCGCAGGTCACATGGTCGACGCCATCGAGGGCCGCGCACGCGCCTTCGTCCAGGTGCAGAACGGCTGCGACCACCGCTGCACCTTCTGCATCATTCCCTACGGCCGCGGCAATTCGCGCTCGGTGCCGATGGGCGCCGTGGTCGAGCAGGTCAAGCGGCTCGCCGGCAACGGCTATGCCGAGATCGTTCTGACCGGCGTCGACATGACTTCATTCGGCGCCGACCTGCCGGGCGCGCCGAAGCTCGGCAAACTGGTGAAGACCATCCTGAAACAGGTGCCCGATGTGAAGCGCCTGCGGCTGTCGTCGATCGATTCGATCGAGGCCGACGACGATTTGCTCGACGCCATCGCCACCGAGCCCCGGTTGATGCCGCATCTGCATCTGTCGCTGCAGTCGGGCGACGACATGATCCTGAAGCGGATGAAGCGAAGGCATCTGCGCGATCAGTCGATCCGCTTCTGCGAGGATGTGCGCAAGCTGCGCCCCGGTATCGTCTTTGGCGCCGACATCATCGCCGGCTTCCCGACCGAGACCGACGAAATGTTCGAGAACTCGGAGAAAATTGTCGAGGAGTGTGGCCTGACCCATCTCCACGTCTTCCCCTTCAGCCCACGCGAAGGCACGCCTGCCGCGCGCATGCCGCAGCTCCGCCGCGAGGTGGTCAAGCAGCGCGCCGCCCGGCTGCGCGCCGCCGGTGAAGTTGCCTATGTCAGGCATCTGTCGTTGCTCACCGGTACGCGTCAGTCGATCCTGATCGAGCGAGACGGCCTTGGCCGCACCGAGGGTTTTACGCTTGCCGCACTCGGCACGGGCGCACCGGGTGAGATCGTCGAGGCCGATATATCGGGCCACGATGGTACCAGGC
>NZ_RZPB01000842.1:0-2433 GCF_003998535.1 Mesorhizobium sp. M7A.F.Ca.AU.002.02.1.1
ATGAGCAGGACTTCGCGGCCGTCCGCGACAAGGCGAAGTGCCGTCGCCAGCCCGACAACTCCGGCGCCGACAATGGCGATTTCGACCGTTTCAGAAGCAGCCACTGTAGATCTTCCCGATTGACCTTGAAATCCAGTACCGATCATGTGGTCTCTTGGTTCGGGGTCACGGTCCAGTCTTGATCCCTGGAATCGAATAGGCCAGATCTTTCCGCCCTCAGGCGACAGGCGTCCAGATCACGTCCTCGATTTTTTGCGCGCCGGTCGCCAGCATCGCCAGCCGGTCGAAGCCGAGTGCGATGCCGCTGGCCGGCGGCATGATGGCAAGGGCTGAGAGAAAATCCTCGTCCAGCGGATAGCGCTCGCCATAGACGCGCTGCTTCTCGTCCATCTCGATAACAAAGCGCCGGCGCTGCTCGTCGGCGTCGGTCAGTTCGCCAAAGCCGTTGGCGAGTTCGACGCCGCAGCAATAGAGCTCGAAACGCTCGGCGACGCGCGGGTCGCGCTGGCTCGGCCGCGCCAGTGCCGCCTCGGCGACGGGATATTCGCACAGGATGGTCGCGCGGCCCTGCCCGAGCAACGGCTCGATTTTTTCCACCATCACCCGGCTGAACAGATCGGCCCAGCTGTCGTCGGGCGCGGTGCGCAGGCCGGCATAGGTCAAGGCGGCGTGCAGCGCGTCGCGGTCGGTGCTGCCGTCGGCGGCGACCGTGGCCAGCAGGTCGATGCCGGCATAGTGGGCGAAAGCGTCCGCCACCGTCAGTCGTTCCGGCTCGGCAAACGGATCGCAGTCGCGGCCCCGGAAAGAGAAAAGAGTCGCCCCTGTCCTTGTCGCGGCCAGCGCCAGAAAGGCCGCACAATCCAGCATCAGGCTCTCATAGGCCTCGCCCACCCTGTACCATTCGAGCATGGTGAATTCGGGATGATGCAAGGGGCCGCGCTCGCGGTTGCGATAGACCGGACCGAAGCTGAAAATCCTGGTTTCACCGGCGGCGAGCAGCTTCTTGCAGGCGAATTCCGGCGAGGTGTGGAGATAGAGTGGCGCCCTTGCACCGTCCGGCCCGACCGCTTCCGTGGCGAAAGCCGCCAGATGCGCCTCATTGCCGGGCGAGACCTGCAGCGCCGCCGTTTGCACCTCGACGAAATCATGGGCGGCGAACCAGTCGCGCAGGCCGGCGGCGATGCCATTGCGCAGCATCAGCCGCGGGCGGCGGTCGGCGTGAACGTCAGGCGTCCACCAGGGCGAAGCTTCGGTCATGCGGCTCGGAACATGGTGGAAGGGGGCTGGCGGCGGCGGCCAAGATGCGGTAGGCCCCCATCCAGCGCCGCACTAGCCGGCAAACGCCAGTCAACTCTTCTTGCAGGATTTAAAACCGTGGTGAAAGTCATCGCCAGTTCGCTCCGCAAAGGCAATGTCGTCGACAAGGACGGCAAGCTTTATGTGATCCTCTTTGCCGAAAACATCCACCCAGGCAAGGGCACGCCGGTAACGCAGCTCGACATGCGCCGCATCGGCGACGGGGTGAAGGTTTCGGAACGCTACCGCACCACCGAGCAGGTCGAGCGCGCCTATGTCGAAGAGCGCGAGCACACCTTCCTCTACCGCGACGGCGAAGGCTTTCACTTCATGAACCCGGAAACCTACGACCAGGTGGCGGTGTCGGAAGCCGTGGTCGGCGACATGGCACCTTACCTGCTGGAAGGCATGGCCGTGCAGGTGTCGCAGTTCAACGGCATTGCCATTTCCCTGGTGCTGCCGCAGCGCGCCACCTTCGAAGTGGTGGAAACCGAGCCGACGACCAAGGGACAGACGGCCTCGTCGTCCTACAAGCCGGCCGTGCTGTCCAACGGCGTGCGCACCCTGGTGCCCCCCCACATCGCGCCGGGCACCCGCGTGGTGGTGATGACGGCGGATGGGGCTTATGTGGAGCGGGCGAAGGACTGAAGACGAGCGGTGGGGTTACGGGTTTACCGGCCAGCCCTGCGTTTCACCAGGGCTCACCCTTGTCCTCTTCCGCTGTCTCCCCTTGAACGCGGCGCCTCCGCCCGCACAGTGATATTTTTCACGAAGCGTGTCGCAATGACCCTGCGCGGTCCGTCCTTTGAGCGAAGAAGGAGAACGCCATGCGAAAACTTATCGTCACCGAATTCATCAGCGTCGATGGCATTGCCGAGGTCGAGAAGCTGCCAAGCATGACTTGGAACGACGAGATGAACAGGTTCAAGGAGGACGAGCTTGCCGACACCGGCGCCATGCTTTTGGGGCGCACGACCTATGAGATCTTTGCCGGCTCCTGGCCGACGGAAACCGGAGATTTTGCCGAACGGTTCAACGCGCTGCCGAAATATGTCGCGTCGAACAGCCTGAAGGCGCTCGACTGGAAGCCTGCCGAATTGCTGAAGGGACCGCTGCCGGAAGCGGTCAGGACGCTGA
>NZ_RZPB01000843.1:0-2429 GCF_003998535.1 Mesorhizobium sp. M7A.F.Ca.AU.002.02.1.1
GGCAAAGCGATAGGAAAAAACATGGCAGTCCAGGCGGTGCAAATTGCTGCGGTGACCGGCTCGCCCGATGGCCAGTCCTCCCATCCGGCCACCGTCGTCGCCATCGATGCCTACACGGCGCGGCTCCACACCAGCTTGGAAGCGGTGAGGCCGCTCTGGCTGCGCCTCCAGGCGGACGGTGTGTGCACCGCCCACCAGAATTATGCCTGGGCCGAGGGGATCGTCGCGCGGCTAATGCCGGAAGGTGCGGAACTGCTCATCGTGGAGGTAAACGATGCCGTGACGGGCGCGCCGCGAATGCTGGTGCCGCTGATACGGCGGCCGGCCTTCCGCCATCGGGTGATCGAATGGCTGAGCTGTGGCGTTTGCGACTATTCGGCACCGCTGCTGGCAGATGCCAGCCCGTGGACGATGCAATCGGCGCAGGCCGCGTGGGCTGCGGTGCGTTCCGTGCTGCCGCCGGCGGACCGCATCCAGATCACGGGAATTCCGCAATCGATCAGCGGCGTCACCAACCCTCTGGCCTTGCTCGCAGCCACGCGCGATTCCCTGCATACCAGCTTCGGCCTCGCCATCGACGGCGACCCGGAAACCGTGCTCAAGCGCCTATGCCGGCCATCCTTCGTCAAGGCCTTCAACAAGGACTGGCGCCGCCTCGAACGGCTTGGCGACGTGGAACTGGTCGAAGCCAACACGCCGGCCCTGGTGGAGGTCATCTTCGGCGGCCTGGTCCGGATGCGGCTCAGCCGCTTTCGCGAACTGGGCCGCTTCGACCTGCTGACGCAGGCGACGGCTGTCGACTTCTATCGAAACGCCGCTCTCGAGGGCCTGTCGGATGGGTCGGTGCGGCTCTTCGGGTTGCGTGTTGGTGAAGCTCTGATCGCCGTACAATACCTGCTGATCCATCAAGTCACCGTTCATGCTCTGCTGATCTCAATCGATCAGGGCGCGGTGCCCAATGTCTCGCCGGGACTTCTGATCATGGGCAAGTTGATGAGCTGGGCGCGCGGCCGCGGTTTCGATTATTTCGACCTGTCGGTCGGCAACCAGAGTTACAAGGAACATATGGGTGCCGTGGGTTCGGGCCTGCGCGAGCTTTGCCACGGGATTACGGTGCGAGGCAGCGCCGTGAGCGCAGCCATCGAGGTCCGCAACCGGACCGAGGTGTTCGTGCGCTCCAAACCTCGGCTGCTGAAGAGGCTCCAGGGACTGATGCGGGACTTGCGGCGCCTGCGTGGGGGATCGGAATGACGGGAGAAGCATGTGGCAAGCTACGCGGCGCGAACGACTCCGATAAGGGATTTGCCCGGTGGGCGGTTTTCCCCGACTGTCGCCAACGCTGATGCAACCGCGCACTTCACGGCTCGGCTGCACACCAGTTTCGATACCGTAAGGCTGCTATGGCTGCTGCTTGAGGCGCACGGCGTCTGCACTGCCCATCAGCACTATGCCTGGGTCGAAGGAATCGCCGCACGGCTGATGCCCAAGGACGCGGACCTGGTCGTCATCGAGGTGAGTGACGCCATGACCGGCGCGCCGGCCATGCTGCTGCCGCTGATGCGGCGCCGGGCCCTCGGCCACCACGTCATCGAATGGCTGAGCTGCCGCGTGTGCGACTACTCGGTGCCGCTGCTGGCGGATGGGAGAGCGTGGACCAGGCAGAGTGCCGACGCCATGTGGGCGGCGGTCCGTGCCGTTCTGCCACCGGCGGATCGCATCCATATCGCGGGGATCCCGCAGCAGATCCACGGCCTCGTCAATCCGCTGGCACTGCTTTCGGTGGCGCGCGACTCCATCCAGGTCACCTCCGGCCTCGTCCTGCACGGCGACCCGGAGACGCTCATCAAGCGGATCTGCAAGCCGTCCTTTGCCAAGGCCTTCCGCAAGCATTGCCGCGGCTTCGAACAGCTTGGTGGCCTCGCTCTGGTCGAGGCCGACACGCCTGATCTGACCGAGGAGCTCCTGGATGTGCTGCTGGAATTGCGGCTGAAGCGTTTTCGTGAGCTTGGGCGTTTCGACCTCCTGACGCAGGTCCCGGTCGTCGATTTCTACCGCGCCGCGGCGCTGCAAGGCCTGTCCAATGGATCTGTGCGGCTCTTCGGTCTACGCGTCGGTGAAGCCTGGCTCGCCTCCATCTATGTGCTGGTCAGAAAAGGCACACTTCACGCCCTCCTGCTGGGCATCGACCAGAACGCGGTCGCCAATGTCTCACCCGGCCTGACGACGATGGGCAAGCTGATGATGTGGGGATGCGAGCGGGGCTTCGACTATTTCGACCTGTCGGTCGGCGGCCAGGGCTACAAGCAACATATTGGTGCCGCGAGTTCGGTTTTGGCCGAGATCTGCGAACCGGTGACGGTGCGGGGCAGGGCTGCGAACGCAGCCATTCTGTTGCGCAGCCGGGTCGAAGGCATGACGCGGTCGCGCCC
>NZ_RZPB01000844.1:0-2422 GCF_003998535.1 Mesorhizobium sp. M7A.F.Ca.AU.002.02.1.1
ACGGCTGGCTGTGGCGAAGGCATCGATCAGTTCGTCCTTGTAGCGGCAGAACTGGGTGTTCAGCGGCCCGCTGCCGCCACGGTACCGGCTTTCGCCCGCTTCCCAGCGCTCCTGCTTCTTGAAGTAGGGCAGCACCTTGTCGAACGACCAGTCCGTCAGGCCGCTTGCCGCCCAGCGATCGTAGTCGCCGCGATTGCCGCGCACATAAGCCATGGCGTTGGTGGAGGAAGAGCCGCCGATGACCTTGCCGCGCGCGCATTCGACCTTGCGGCCGCCGACATTGGCCTCGGGCTCGCAGAAATACATCCAGTCGTGGCGGCGCTCCGTCAGTATCTTGCCCCAGCCGAGCGGGATGTGGATCATCGGATCGCGGTCCCAATCCCCCGCCTCCAACAAAAGCACCGACACGGCAGGGTCTTCGCTCAGCCGGTTCGCCAGCACGCAGCCGGCCGATCCCGCACCGACAATGACGTAGTCAAAGGTTTCGCCAGCCGGCATGCGTGATCCTCGGGAGAAAGACGTCTGCCGCGATGGCAACCGTCGACATGGGCAGTCAACCATCGCGCAACTGGTGTTGTCAACCATTGCGTACAGTTGTAGATTGGTTGAATTGGTTGAGTGCCGTCGAACAGGTTTTCGTGTCACAATATGATGTCGGGACGTTGAGTCGGCGGTCTGCCGATCGGACAGGAGATTTGGTTTTGAGCGCATTCGAGCCGCAGGTCGGACCATCTGATCTCGACGACATCATCGCCGCGGTCCGCCAGTTGCAGCAGGGCGGCGGCAAGCTTCCGTCCGAGCGCGATCTTGCGGAACATCTGAGCGTCAAGCGCCATCAGCTTCGCAAGGCGCTTGAAGTGCTGCGCCTTTCAGGCGACCTCAAACCGGCGCGCGCCAGGCGGGCGCCGACCGCCCTTCCGAGATATGGCGAGGAACTGGTCAGGGTAACCAATCCGATCGAGGTCCTGGAATTGCGCCTGATTATGGAGCCGGGCCTTGCCCGACTGGCGTCGCTGCGCGCCTCCTCTTTCGAGACGGCGCGGATCCTCGACGCGGCAACCACGCCGGAGAACGCCCCGTCGGGTGAGGTCGACTTCGCTTTCCATCTCGCGATCGTTGCCGCGGCCCGCAACCACCTCGCCGCGGAATTCTACAAGATGCTGCGCCAGGTCGGTGTCGATGCGCGGGTGAAGGTTGCGCGCACCGCGGCACCCACCTGCCCCAAGCGGATCGCCCACCGCGACGGCGAGCATCGCCTGATCGCCGAAGCGATCTCGCAGCGCGACCCCGAAGCGGCAGAGGCCGCAATGCGCGCGCACCTTCTGTCGGTGCAGAGACAGATCATGGAACGGTCGAATGCCGGCGCCTTTGCCGCGTGATCGCATCACCTCTGACATCGAGCCTGTGCGGGGAATTTCAAATTGAAACGTCATTTCGACGTGCTGGTCATCGGCGCGGGATCCGCTGGCTCGGTTGTTGCCAGCCGTCTCAGTGAAGACCGGTCGTGCCAGGTCGGCCTCATCGAAGCCGGGACGATGCCGGCCGATCCCGACATCGCCGACCCGCTGAAATGGACGATGCTCCAGGGCCGCGCCTACGACTGGAGCTATCGGACCGTGCCCCAGCCCTTCACCGCCAACCGCGTCCATGAATGGCCGCGCGGCAAAATCGTCGGCGGCTCGAGCTGCCTGCATGCAATGGCCTATGTGCGCGGCCATCCCGATGATTTCGACCCCTGGGTGCAAGCCGGCGGCGAGCGCTGGTCCTATCGGGGGTTGTTGCCGGGCTTCATCCGCAGCGAAGCCTTCACCGCTTTCGACGGGCCAACACGCGGCAAGAGCGGCCCGCTGGACGTCTATCTGCCGGACGCCGAGGTCAGTCCGGTCGTGCGTGCCTACATCGCCGCCGGGCGATCCATGGGGGCTCCCGCCCTGAGCGACCACAACAGCGGCGAGCTGGTCGGCACCAGCCCCAATTCACTCAACATACGCGACGGCAAGCGCCTGAGCGTCGCCGACGCCTATCTGCCGCCGCGGGTCATGGCGCGGCCGAACCTGACCTTGCTCGCCGGCCACGAGGTCGAGCATCTGGTGCTGGACGGCCACAGGGTCACGGGCGTGAGCGTGGTCTGCGAGGGCCAGACCAGAACGCTCTGTGCCGACCGGATTGTCCTTTGCGCCGGCGCCGCGTCCACGCCGCTCATCCTCATGCGGTCGGGCATTGGTTGCCCGGATACGCTGAAGCAGGCTGACATACGCTGCCTTGCCGATCGCAGCGAGGTGGGCCGCAACCTGCAGGATCATCTGCTGGCTCTTGGAAATGTCTACAGCACCAAAAAGCCGGTGCCGCCTTCCCGCCTGCAGCACTCCGAATCGCTGATGTATCTGCACAGCGACGACCCGATCCGCTCCATGGGAAGTCC
>NZ_RZPB01000845.1:0-2414 GCF_003998535.1 Mesorhizobium sp. M7A.F.Ca.AU.002.02.1.1
CTATGATGGCGAGACGCATTGCTCGCTGCTCGGCTTTCCCGAAATCCGCGACCGGCTGATCGTGCTCAACGGCTGGTCGAAGACCTGGGCGATGACCGGCTGGCGCATGGGCTGGTCGATCTGGCCGAATGGCGACAAGGGCGCCCATCTCTACGACAAGGTGCGCAAGCTGGCGGTCAATTGCTGGTCCTGCGTCAACGCGCCGAGCCAGTTTGCCGGCATCGCCGCCATCGACGGCCCGCAGGACGACGTCGACGAGATGATGCGCGCCTTCGACCGCCGCCGGAAGATCGTCGTCGAGGGACTGAACGCCCTGCCCAACATATCCTGCATCACGCCCAAGGGCGCGTTCTACGCCTTCCCCAACGTCTCGAAGACCGGCTGGAAGGCCAAGAAGCTCGCCTCGGCACTGCTCGACGAGGCCGGCGTGGCGCTGATCGGCGGTCCCGATTTCGGCATTCTCGGCGAAGGCTATATCAGGCTCTCCTACGCCAATTCCGAGGAGAACATCTTGCGCGCGCTGGAGCGGATCGGAGCGTTCCTGGCGAAGTAGGCTTCAAAGCAGGCCGGTGGCCTCTTTCCGGGTGGTTGCGGCTGGCGACAATGATGGTGTCATGATCTGTCCGGACACGCACGGCCAAGGCTGGGCGGGCGTGTCGGGAACCGCTACGCTCCCTGGATCAGGATCGAAGCAGGTGACATAAAATGTTCTACGCAATCCTTGCCTATCACGTGGAAGATGCGATCAAGGCGCTGACGCCGCAGGAAGATGCAGCACTTATGGCCGACCTGCTGAAGATCAACACCCGGCTTCATGAGGAAGGCACGCTGGGGCCGTCCGCGCGTCTGGGCGCAACACAGGATGCCATCACCCTGCGCGGCCCGGGCGACGGTGTGATCATCGACGGTCCTTTCGCCGAAACCAAGGAACAGTTGCTCGGGCTCTATGTCGTCGACTGCGCCACGCGAGACGAGGCCATCGCGATCGCCCGCGACCTTCGCCGCGTCAATCCCACCGCCGTTTACGAGATCAGGCCCATTCTGCTGTTCAAGCCCGGCGTGCCGCTGGCCGGGAAATAAAACCATCCGGCTGGGTCCCCGCTGCTTCGCAGCGTCCCAGCGTTCGCCGGCCTTTCATCGTGCCACTGGCACGATGAATTCGCTTACGCGAACCGGGCTGCTCACCCACGCCCGACAAACGGCATCTTGGTCGCCATCACGGTCATGAACAGCACGTTGGCGTCGAGCGGCAGGCTGGCCATGTGGACGACGGCGTCGGCGACGCGCTGAACATCCATCACCGCTTCGGCTGCGATCGAGCCATTGGCCTGCGGCACACCGACCGTCATCGGCTGCGCCATGTCGGTCAGCGCATTGCCGATGTCGATCTGGCCGCAGGCGATGTCATAGGGCCGACCGTCGAGCGCCAGCGTCTTGGTCAGTCCGGTGATGGCATGCTTGGTCGCCGTGTAGGGCACCGAGCCCGGGCGCGGCGCATAGGCCGACACCGAACCGTTGTTGATGATGCGGCCACCCATCGGCTTCTGCTTGCGCATGGCGCCAAAGGCGGCACGGGCGCACAGGAACGAACCGGTGAGGTTGACGCCGACGATATCGTTCCACACTTCGACCGGTATCTCGTCGATCGGCGTCGATTTGTAGCCCATGCCGGCATTGTTGAAGAGCAGGTCGACACGGCCGAAGGCCGCCGCCACGGTCTCGAACAGATCGTCGACCTCGCCTGCCTTGCTGATATCGCAGGCAACCGCCAGGGCCTTGGCGTCGGTGGACCCGGCCTCAGCCACGGCTGCATCCAGCACGGATTTGCGGCGTCCGCAGAATACCGTGTTCCAGCCGGCCCTGAGCAGCGCCGTGGCGACGCTCTTGCCGATGCCCGTGCCGGCCCCGGTGACGATGGCGGTTCTTTGCTCGGTCATGGCTATTGTCCTCCGGCAGCGCTGCGCTTGCTCGACTGATTTTGGGGGGTTGGCTCGAAAAGGAAGGCATCGCAAATGACGGCGGCGATGGCAAGCGTGTCCATCCGGCCGGACCGACAAAAAGGGCGGCCATTGGCGACCGCCCCTGATCTGAACCGGGCTTGGGAGGAGGAAAAGCCGATCCGACTGTGTTGAATGATGCGCTTGCTGGGTTAATGAGCGGTTAACCCGGAAAGTGCCCCCTGTGCCGTTTTGGCCTACCAGCGCGGATTGGGTGACGTCCCGGCCTTGGCCGGCACCTTGGCCGCCGAAACCGTCGCCTCGACATGGTCGACCAGCGCGTCCGGCAGGCCGAGCCGGCCGGCAAGCAGGTCGAGATAACCGCGCTCGGCGCGTGTGTCGGGATCGATGGTCAGGCGCGACGCCGTGTAGAGTTCGAGCTTCTGCGCATCGGTCTTGGCGCCGGCCACCAGCCTG
>NZ_RZPB01000846.1:0-2408 GCF_003998535.1 Mesorhizobium sp. M7A.F.Ca.AU.002.02.1.1
CCTTCGTGCTCAACACACTGATTGCGGTCGCCGGCCTGGCCGCTTTCTACGGCGTCGAGATCCGCGAACTGCCTGATGTCGACCGCGCGGTCGTCACTGTTTCCACCACCTTCGAGGGCGCGGCGGCCGAGACCGTCGACCGCGAACTGACCGACACGATCGAGGGCGCCGTCGCCCGCGTCTCAGGCGTCAAGTCGATCTCGTCGTCTTCCTCGTTCGGCTCGAGCCGCGTCACCATCGAGTTCAACGACGGCGTCGATCTGAATGTCGCCGCCTCGGACGTGCGTGATGCTGTCGGCCGCGTCGCCAATCAGATGCCCGACACCGCCGATCCGCCGCGCATCGTCAAGGCCGACGCCAATTCCGACGCGGTGATGCGACTGGCGGTGACCTCGGACAACATGTCGATCCAGGACATGACCGTGGTGGTCCAGGACCAGATCGAGGACGAGCTTGCCGCCGTGCCCGGCGTTGCCGACGTCCAGGTCTATGGCGACCGCGACAAGATCTTTCGCATCGATGTCGACCAGAACAAGCTGGCCAGCCTCGGCTTCACGGTTGCCGATCTCAGGGCCGCCCTTGCCTCGGTCGCTTTCGATTCCCCTGCCGGTTCGATCACCACGACCAACCAGGACCTGATCGTCCGCACGACTGCCGACGTGACCACGCCGGAAGAGTTCGAAAACATCATTGTCGGCGGCACGACGCGCATCCGCGACGTCGCCACCGTCACGCTCGGTCCCGACGTCGGCCAGACCACGCTGCGCTCGGATGGCAAGACCGGCATCGGCATCGGCATCATCCGCCAGGCGGAATCGAACACGCTGGACATCTCGACCGGCGTCCAGTCCGCCGTCGCCAAGCTGCAGGAAAACCTGCCCAAGGGCATGTCGATCAAGATCACCAGCGACGACGCCGTCTTCGTCAAGGGCGCGGTGCACGAGGTCGAGATCGCACTCGGCCTGTCCGTGACCATGGTGCTGATCGTCATCTATGTGTTTCTCCTCGACTGGCGCGCGACGCTGATCCCCGGCCTGTCGATGCCGGTCGCCATGATCGGCACCATCGCTGCCATCTATCTGGCCGGCTTCTCGGTCAACATCCTGACCCTGCTCGCTCTGGTGCTGGCGACGGGACTGGTCGTCGACGACGCCATCGTCGTGCTCGAAAACATCGTGCGACGACGCAATGAAGGCATGGGGCCCCGCGCCGCCGCCGTGCTTGGCGCGCAGGAAGTGTTTTTCGCCGTCATTGCCACCACCTTGACGCTGGTCGCCGTCTTCGTGCCGATTTCGTTCCTGCCCGGCCAGACCGGCGGCCTGTTCCGCGAATTCGGCTTCGTGCTTGCCATGTCGGTGCTATTGTCCTGCGTTGTGGCGCTGACGCTGTGCCCGATGCTCGCCTCGCGCATGCTGACCAGCGCATCGCTCCACCACGAAGGGGGCCATGGCATCGGCGCCCGCATCGGCGGCGCGCTCAATACGGCCTACAAGCGCGGCCTACACGCCTGCCTCGACGCGCCATGGATCGTGCTTCTGGTCGCGGTGCTGTTTGCCGGCACCGCCTTCACGCTGTTCGGCACCATCCGCCAGGAGCTGACGCCGACCGAGGACCGCGCCGCCGTGCTTCTGCGCATCAGCGCCCCGCAAGGCGTCAGCCTCGACTATACGACGCAGCAGATGCAGAAGATCGAGAGACTGATCCAGCCGATGCGCGATTCCGGCGAGATCCGCTCGACCTTCGAGAATGCCGGCCAGAACGGCTCCTACAATTCCGGCTTCATGGTGATGACGTTGGCGCCGTGGAACGAGCGCAGCCGCAGCCAGCAGGAGATCATGGCCGAGATCAGCCAGTTGACCAGGCAGGTGCCGAGCGTGCGCATCTTCCCGGTACAGCCCAACAGCCTCGGCATCCGTGGCGCCGGCAACGGCCTGCAGTTCGCGCTGGTCGGCAACGACCGCAAGGCGCTCGGCGACGCAGCCGTGAAGATCATCGCCGAGATGCAGAAGGACGCGCGCTTCCAGACACCGCGCCTGTCGATCGACCCGACGCAACCGCAGCTCGCCGTGGCCATCGACCGCGAGCGCGCCTCCGACCTCGGCATCGACATATCGGGACTGGCCAACACCTTGCAGGCCATGCTCGACGGCAACGATGTCGTCGACGTCTACATTGCCGACCGCAGCTACGGCGTGAAGCTGGTCTCGACCACCAATCCGATCAACGATCCGACCGATCTGGAAAACATCTTCCTGAAGACGGCAGACGGACGTTTCGTGCCGATGTCGACCATCGCCACGCTGACCGAACGTGCCGTACCGCCATCGCTGTCGCGCGAACAGCAGCAGCCCTCGGTGGCCATCACCTCCAACCTCAGTGGCGACTTCGCGCTTGGCGACGCGCCCACC
>NZ_RZPB01000847.1:0-2405 GCF_003998535.1 Mesorhizobium sp. M7A.F.Ca.AU.002.02.1.1
CAGCCGACCTGACCGCCGACGACACGGGAACCTCCCTGTCCCTGACATGGGCGGAGGCAATCGGCGCCAGTGATGTCAGGCGTAGCGAGAAGCGCTTCGGCAGCGTCGCACTCGAACGGGTCGTGCCGGCGTCACTGAACGGAACGGCGACGCTCGAAATCGCGGCTGGCCGCCTTGAATACCGCCTTGTCGTTCCGCACGGCAATTTCGAGACGGATTGAGCGACCTTCCTTAACCCGCCGTTCACCATAAAAGCAGATGCTGTTTTTCCCAGATACCGCTGGAACTTGTTGCATCACCGAACATTTCCGCAGCAGGATTTACAGCATGGTGGGAGGAATGCCTTGACGGTTGCCGACATGAACAGACTGGAGCAGGCCGCCCGGATTTCCATGGGCGAGTTTGAGGACTCAGAGGCTTCCACGCCACCGCTGGCTCCTGTTCCCAACGGAGCTTTGCGCCTAGTTGCGCTGGCCTTGGTGGCGGTGATCATGGCGGTCGCCCTGCACCAACTGGTCTACTAGGCCACCTCGTTTCGGCCGGTGGCCGAATCGGCTGTAGCGCCATCTTATTTCCCCGGCCGATCAAGCCAGCCAGGAACTTTGGCGAATGTAGACCGTTACTATGGCGAGAGGACTTCTCGCCATGGAACATATCGCTGCATTGTTGCTGGTCATCGGTTGCTCGAACACGATGGCCGACTGCCGTGAACTCCAGGTGCCCGTAAGCGTTTTCGCGACGGCCGAGCAATGCGTGGCCGAACGCCCATTCGTCTTGGGCGACGTGCAAGGGCAGGCTGACCACATCGTCGCCAAATGCCTTGCGGTCGATCCGGCGCTTGAGGACGACTATGATCAGATCGTCTGGAATGTGCGCGCCGATGGTACGCTTGACGCGTCTTTGGCAATTTCCAGCCTGGTAATGGCATCGAACACGATACGCCCAGAAAAAGACTATCTTCACCAACAATAGATTGCAGCAGCAAAGGCCGTCATTTCATGCTAAATGGCGGCTGGAGCTTACTAAAGTGAGGACACAAAGTGAGGAGTGACTCTATGCGGAAGATGATTATTGCCCTGGTTGCGGTGGTCGCGGTCAGCGGCTGCACCTCGACTGAGAAGGACGTGGTTGGCGGCGGCTTGATCGGCGCCGGTGTCGGCGGCTTGGTCGGCGGCGGTAAGGGCGCGCTGATCGGCGCGGCCGTGGGTGCCGGTTCCGGCCTGCTGGTGCGCAACCTGCGCAACGGCTATTGCCAATATCGCGATCATCGCGGCCGGATCTACACGGCTCGCTGCAACTAATTCGGCGATAATCGAAACGTCGATCCGGAGGCCGGTCCGCCGGCTTCCGGGTTTTTGATGTCTGGATGCTTCCCCCTTGTCGGCAACGGTCGCGCTCAATTGGCGAGTGGAATTTTGATTTCCACGTTCAGCCCATTGGCTTGGTAATCCCGTTTGATCGTACCGCGCAATTCGCGCGTCACGTTGAGGTCGATCAGCTTGGTGCCGAATCCGGTCTCGGCGGGCGCTTCAAGTTTCTTCTGCCCGTTTTCGCGCCAGTTGAGAGCCAGCACCCTGTCGCGCCCTCGGCCTTCGAGCGACCAGTCCACCTTCAGCGCCCCAACGGAATTGCCGGCCTCGCCGTATTTCAGCGCATTCGTCGCCAGTTCGTGGAAGGTCAGGCCGAGCGCTTGCGTCGTGGTTTCGTCGAGCAGCACCTGTGGTCCCGACAACAGCTCATCGGGCAGCTCCTTGCCGAACACCTGACCCAGCTCGATGCGCAGGAGATCGCCAAGATCGGCCTTCTGCCAGCGTGAGCGCGTCAGCATGTCCTGGGAGGCCGCCATCGCCTGCAGCCTAGCCGAGAAGGACGCTGAAAACTCGTTGACGTCGGTCGCCCGCGATGCCGTCTGACGCGCGATCGCCAGCACCCTGGTGATCGAATTCTTGATGCGATGCTTCATCTCCTGCAGCATCAGGTCTTTTTCGATCAGGCTCTTTTCCGTCGTTTCGTGCAATCGCGACGCTGCCTCATAGGCCCGCTCCTGATAGCGCGCCACAAGCGCGATTGCGCCCGCCAACAGCAGGCCGAACAGCCCCAGCATCACCGGAATGGCGCGCGACGACGGCTGCGAGAAGGCGCTTGTCGGCCGGAACAGGACAGTCCATGGCTGTCCGGCGACGATGATCTTTCGCGTGACCAGCAGCCTGTTCCCGAAAGTGGAAGCCGGCGGCGTCTCCGACCGGAACAACAGATTGTCGCCGTTCACGGCACCATCGCCATCATAGATTTCGGTGTTGACCGGCAAAAGCGGCGACCGGCTGAGCGCGGTCTGGAACAGATCGCGAGCCCGGAAGGCCGCATAGAGAAAACCTGATGTCGAGGATCTCGAAGCATTGATGACG
>NZ_RZPB01000848.1:0-2398 GCF_003998535.1 Mesorhizobium sp. M7A.F.Ca.AU.002.02.1.1
GTACAAAGGGCGGCGTACATCGCAACCGGTGTCGAATTTCAATGATTTTGCCAAAGCTCTGGCGGCCGCGCATTTTCCCGTGTTCCTGTTTTCAGGCCACGCCGCCGAAGGCTTGGCATTGGAGATGCTGCAAGGACTGATCGCCGATCTCAATCGCAAATCGCGCGCATCCGGCCTTTATCTGCCGGCGAGCGAAAACGGGTGGGGAAGCGCGCTCGCCTCGGCCTGGATGACAGGTTTTCCGCTGCGCACCGGCTTTGCGCGCGGCCTCCCTGAATTCGATCCCTGGCGCTGCGATGTGGAGCGCATGATCGCTGCCGGCGAAGCTGACCTGCACCTGCGGATCTCCGCCGCAACGGCCCAACTACAGAAAAAAAGGGCACGCATGGCGCTGATTGTGCTGACGAAAACGGAAAAGCCGGTTGCCGGCGCCGCAGTCACCATGGCCATCGGCGAGGCTGGGGTCGATCACGATGCGGTTGTCTACTCCAGCCGCACGGGCTCGCTCAGGTCGATCGATGCGCAAGCGGCCTCGCAATTGCCCTCCGCCGCGACGATCATCCGCCTGATCGCTACCCACGCTTTCCTCGAGCCACTGCCATGCTGACGAAAATCGCCGACGGCGACATCATCGATCCCGTCAACGGCCGTCTCGGCAAAGGCGACCTCTGGATCAAGGACGACAAGATCGTTCCGGCGCCGGCGGGAGGGGCGGCCGACCGGACCGTCGAAGCCAGCGGCTGCATCGTGATGGCTGGCGCCATCGATATCCACTCCCACATCGGTGGCGGCAATGTGAACACCGCGCGGCTGCTCTTGCCCGAACAGCATGCCGCCCATCAGCTGCGGCCAGCAATGACGCCGCTCGCCAATGCCGGCTGGTCGACGTTCCAGACCGGCTGCCTCTACGCAAAGATGGGCTTTACGACGGTCGTCGAGCCGGCGATGTCGCCGGGAGCGGCGCTGCACACGCATCTCGAACTGGCTGACATCCCGATTATCGACAAAGCGACCCTTGCCATTCTCGGCAACGACGATTTCCTGTTGTCGATGATCCGCGACGACGCCCCCCGGACGATGATCGAGGACTATGTCGCCTGGACGGTCGCTTCGACGCGAGCGCTTGGGGTCAAGGTGATCAACGCCGGTGCGGCGGCCGCCTTCAAGGAGAACGTCCGCACCTTCTCGCTGGATGATGTCGTGCCTTCCTATGGCGTCAGTTCGCGCAAGATCGTCAAGACGCTGCAGGCCGCCGTCGACAGTCTTGGCTTGCCGCATCCCTTGCATGTCCATTGCAACAATCTGGGCAGCCCCGGATCGGCGGATACGGCGGCTGCGACGATTGCAGCGGCGGATGGACTGCCGCTGCATCTCGCCCACCTCCAGTTCTATGGCTATGGCACGGAAGGAAAACGCGGGTTTTCCTCTGCCGCCGCACGGCTTGCCGAACTGGTCAACGCGACGCCGGAAGTCACCATCGATATCGGCCAGGTGATGTTCGGCCAGACGGTCACGGTCTCCTCCGACGTCATGCGGCAGTTTTCGGCGCGTGGCAGCGCACACCCGAAAAAGACCGTCATTCATGACGGTGACGGCAATGGCGGCGGCATCGTGCCCTACAGCTATGGCAAGGACTTCTACGGCACGATGCAGTGGGCGATCGGGCTCGAGCTTTTTCTCCTGATCGACGATCCCTGGCGTGTGTTCTTCACCACCGATCATCCCAACGGTGCACCTTTTACCGCCTATCCGGCGCTGTTCGAACTGCTGATGAGCCGGGAAGCGCGCGCCGAAATGGCCGCCGGACTTTCACGATCCGCCCTGGTGCTCTCTACCCTGGCCGCAATCGACCGCGAATACACGTTCGAGGAAATCGCCATCATGACGCGCGCGGCGCCAGCCAAGCTGCTCGGCTTGACGGATCGAGGCCATCTCGGCGCCGGCGCAACAGCCGACGTCGCTGTCTATCGCAGGGACCGCAGTATCGCCAAAATGCTCGGAGAGGCGGCGTATGTTTTCAAGGATGGCGATCTCGTCGTGCAAGACGGGGAAATCATCCATTACCGCTGGGGCAAGGCATTGAGGCTCAAGCCGCCTGTCGACAAGGCAATGGTGCGACGGCTCGAGGACTATCACCAGCAGCGCTACGGCCTGTCGCTGGACTGGTTTAATTTCCCGGATTCCGCGATTGCGCGCGAACAGCCATTCGGCGAGGTGCCATGCCGAACATGAGCATCAATGGCGTAACGATCGACGATACCTTCGCGGAAGCCTTCGGCATGCGCGCAACCGCCATCGTCATCACCGCGCCGAGCCGGAAATGGGCTCGCCAGGCGGCGATCACAATGACCGGCTTCGCCACCTCGGTGATCGGTTGCGGCTGCGAAGCGGCAATCGA
>NZ_RZPB01000849.1:0-2395 GCF_003998535.1 Mesorhizobium sp. M7A.F.Ca.AU.002.02.1.1
GCATCCACCCGATCGCCGGCCAGGGCCTCAATCTCGGCTTCAAGGATGTCGCGGCCCTTGCCGAGGTGATCGTCGAGGCCGACCGGCTCGGCCAGGACATCGGCGCGCTCGACGTCCTCGAACGCTACCAGCAGTGGCGCCGCTTCGACACGGTGCAGATGGGCATCACCACGGACGCGCTGAATCGGCTGTTTTCCAACGATATCGGCCCGCTGCGAACCGTCCGCGACATCGGCCTCGGCCTTGTCGAACGCATGCCGCGCCTGAAGGATTTTTTTATCCGGCAGGCGTCGGGGTTGTCCGCCAGCACGCCGCGATTGTTGAAGGGCGAGGCGATCTGAGCGCTATCGCTCAGTTGACCTCGAAACCCAGCTTCTGCCGCAGCCGCAATATCCTCTGGTCGGATATTTCGAGGCGTTTTTCCCCGCCCTGGGCGGCGCGGTTGACCATCTGCAGCAGATCGTTCCGCTCGGCGACATCGAGGCGTTCGCGCAGGAACGGCGCCAGCTTGTCGATGACGACGGTGGTGTCGTCGACCTGCGCCGCCGCCCATTTGGCGTAGATCACCGCCTCGTCGGTCTTCTTCTTGTCGGCGATCTCGGAAATCACCGCGCGGATGACAGCCTCGCGCTGCGGCAGGATGGGCCCATCCTCGGAGACGATTGATGTGATCAGCGTAGCCGCCGCTACGACCGGATCATCGATCGCCGTCAGAGGCGACAGAGCCGCCTGCTTGCGCAGCTTCTTGCGACGGATGTTGCCCTGCACGCGCCCGACAACGTCCGCAACCTCGCGAGCCGCGTCGTTCATCGCCTTCATCCGGTACCACCAGAACGCCGCCGCGCCCATCACGCCAAGGATAGCAATCAGGAAAGGCATGTCGAAATCCCCAAGAACCCCGGCGACGATAGGAGAACTCTCGCCTTGCTTCAACACGCAAAAGTTGCGCACCAAATGAACCGGGACGATCGTTCAATCGAACGCCTTGGTTTCCGCGTGGCTGTAGCACATGGCGGGGGCTATGACCCCGGCACACTGTAGATCGCCCGCACCTCGATGGTGCCGATTTCGGCCAGCGGGATCTCGCCGGCGATCTCCAGCGCCTGGTCGAGATTGTCGGCCTCGATCATGACGAAGCCAAGCAACTGCTCCTTGGTTTCGGCGAACGGGCCGTCGGTGATCAGCCGCTTGCCCTGGCGTCGCCGCACCGTCTTCGACGTTTTCACCGATTGCAGCGCCTGCGCGACGATCAGCACCCCACGATGATCCAATGACCGGTCATGAGCCATCGAATCGGCATCGAGCTTGGCCAGACGCTCCGGCGTCATGGCATGGAGGTCGTTTTCCTCGCCATAGACCAGACAGACATATTTCATTTCCAGCTCCCTTGCTGTGACGAACCATAGGCGATCACGGTATCGGTTGAGTTCTTGCCGGCAGCGACATGGTCGAGAAGGCTGACCGCAATGCCGATGATTGCAACTGCCGCAAGCAGCCGGCCGAAGCCGGAGGGCGGCACATGCAGCGGGCCGCTTTTCCCTGGATCAGCCGTTCGGCAGGTGCTTGTCCAATGGGCAGAAAACAGATTGTTCATGCGAACCTCCATCCGCCACGAGAATCTGTGGCCGCCCGCAGGACGCTCGGGGCCGATGCAAGTCGACATTTTGCACGCACATTTTTTTCAAAAAAGATTCGGTGGGGCTCGCCGGTGCTGCATGCGCGCGCAAACAGCGCGGTGGCCTTCCCTCGCGCCCGCGCTATAGTTGGGAGGAACGCCGCCTGGCCGGCGCCACCGCTGTAATAAGGAGGAATTCATGGACCGCACCGCAAACGCCGTCTGGAAAGGCAATCTGAAAGAGGGCACGGGCACGCTCGACACCCAGAGCGGAACCCTGAAGGGCACGCCCTATTCGTTCAAAGCGCGCTTCGAGGACGAGAGCGGCAAATCCGGCACCAACCCTGAAGAGCTGATCGCGGCGGCGCACGCCGGCTGCTTTGCCATGCAGTTTTCGCATTTCCTGGCCGAGAACGGCACCCCCGCCACCGAACTCGACGCCAAGGCCGTGGTGACGCTGGTTCCCGGCACCGGGATCACCGGCAGCGCCCTCACAGTGGTCGGCAAGGTCCCGGGCATCGACGCGGCGAAGTTCAAGGAATTGGCCGAAAGGGCCAAGGCCGGCTGTCCGGTCTCGAAGGCGCTCGGCGCCATAAACGTATCGCTCGACGCCAAGCTCGGCTGAAGGCCCGAACGGCAAATTCATCCAGAAACCGCTGGCCCTTGGGCCGGCGTTTTCGTTTGCGGTCAGCCCTTCAACGCGGCCGCCCGCACATCCGATGGCGTCGCGCCGTAGCGCCGCCGGAACGCCCGGTTGAAATAGGAGAGGTCGTTGAAGCC
>NZ_RZPB01000084.1:0-13352 GCF_003998535.1 Mesorhizobium sp. M7A.F.Ca.AU.002.02.1.1
GGTGGTGACCGCAACATCCGGATCGTCGACAAGCTTCTGCAGCTCGCTCACCGTCTTGCGCGGAATGATGATGCCCGGCATGCCCTCGGAACCCGCCGGCGCGTCGATCTCGGCGCGCGCCAGGCGGTGGCCGTCGGTCGCCACCGAGCGCAGCTTCAGCTTGCCGCCAACCTCATGCGTGTGCAGGTAGATGCCGTTCAGGTAATAGCGTGTCTCCTCGGTGGAGATGGCGAACTGGGTCTTCTCGATCAGGCCTTTCAGGGCAACCGAGTCGAGACGGAAGATATGCGAGAAGGATCCGGCCGAAAGCTCCGGGAAGTCGGATTGCGGCAGGCACTGAAGGCGGAAGCTCGAGCGGCCGGACGTCACCGTCATGGCGTTGCCGTCCTCGTCCGTCTTCAGCATCACCTCGGCGCCATCGGCGAGCTTGCGCACGATGTCGTAGAGCAGATGTGCCGGGACCGTCGTCGCCCCGCCGCGCTCCACCTTGGCGGGCGTCGCTTCGGTCACCTCGAGGTCGAGATCGGTTGCCTTCATTTCAAGGCTGGCGCCTTCGGCGCCGAGCAGCACGTTGGACAGGATCGGTATGGTGTTTCGCCGCTCGACCACACGATGGACGTGGTTGAGCGACTTCAGGAGATTTGACCGTTCCAGGATAACACGCATGACGAAACAGGCTCGCTTGAATGAATGACGGGTCACCAGTGAGCGGCGTCCCGCGAAAGGTCTGAATAGGCTCAGAATCTGCGTAAACTGACAGGAAAAAACCAGCAAACGCAAGCCCGCGCCGCCGGTTCAGGCCGGCTACGCGGGCTTTCTGGGGATAACGCGCCCGAAGTCCGCGAGCCAGTGTCGAAAAACCGAAATCCAGATCGCTTCCAGGCGATGCCACGAGCCCGATGCAGGCCCGGCGCCGCACTGGCAAGCCATTGAATCCCGGCGTTGTTTCGGTTCGGCCCTCCCGGAGGGTCAGGCCTGATCGTTGATCAGCCGCCTCAGAAGCTCAAGTTCCTGCGCCAGCGTGTTGTCGTTGCCGGAAAGGTCCTCGATCTTGCGCACGGCATGCAGCACCGTGGTGTGATCGCGGCCGCCGAAACGCCGTCCGATCTCGGGTAGCGAGCGCGGCGTCATCACCTTCGACAGGTACATGGCGACCTGCCGCGGCTTGACGATGGTGCGCGTGCGCCGGTTGGACAGCAATTCGGTCTTCGACACATTGTAGTGACGCGCCACGATGCGCTGGATGTCCTCGATACGGACACGCTTCGGCTCGCCTGTGCGATAGATGTGGCCGAGGATTTCGTCGATCCGGTCGATGGTGATCTGCGGCTCGAAGGATTGACGGAACAAAAGCTGATTGAAGGCGCCTTCCAGCTCGCGTCCGCTGCCGGTCACGGTGCGGGCGACGTGATTGAGGATCTCCTCCGAAATGTCGAGGGATGCGTCGTCGCTCCTGGCCGTGGCAAGGCGCAATTTGAGCATGCCGAGGCGCATGGCGAAATCGGGCGCCGACATTTCAAGCGCGACACCGCCATTGAGGCGCGAACGGACCCGCGGTTCGAGCGATTCCAGTTCCGATGGTGGCCGGTCGGCAGCGACGACGACCTGCTTGGCGCTGTCGAGCAGCATGTTGATCAGGTGGCAGAATTCATGCTGGATCGACTTGCCCTGCAGGAACTGCATGTCGTCGATGATGAGCAGGTCGATGTCGCGCAGCTGCTCCTTGAGCGTCAGAGCGTTGTTGTCGCGGATCGCGGTGGCAAAGCGCCACATGAAATACTCGGCCGTGAGATAGACGACGCGCGACTTGGGGTTCTGCTTCAGCGATTCCGCGGCGATGGCCTGCAGCAAATGGGTCTTGCCGAGCCCGACGGTTGCGTGAAGGAAGAGCGGATTGAAACGCACCGCGCTCGATTGCGATTCCGCCACTGCCTTGGCGGCGGCGAAGGCCACCCGGTTCGACGGCCCCTCGATGAAAGAGCCGAACGTGTAGCGTGGATCGAGCGGTGACCCCAGAACGTTGTGGCGGAATTCGCTCTCGATGGGTGTGCCCGGACGCGGAGTCGATGCGCGCTCCACCCGGCTGGGGCTGACTGTGCCTGCGGCAAGCGCCGTCTGCGTCTGCCGTGTCACCTTGCTGCGTGCCGGCGTTACCTCTGGCTCGGCCTGGGCGCGTCCCTGACGGGTTGCCGTGCGCACGACGATGTCTATCTTGAGAAGATCGGGATCCTCCTGCTTCCACAGCTCGGAGATGAGGTCGAGATAGTGGCCGTTGATCCATGAGCGCAGGAAGGCGGTAGGCACCGAGATGCGGACAATGCCCTTGGAAGCCTCGGCGACTTTCATGCGGCCAAACCAGCTCGAATAGACTTCGGTTCCCAGGCGCGCCTTCAACTGGGTCTTGACCCGGTCGAATTTCTGTTCCGCGTCGCTGGACACCGCCATGTCGTTTGCTCCGATCAAAGTTCCAGGAAATGGGAGGTCGCCCGTAAGTTCCCTTTCGATGCCGCTCTGCATGATCTTTTCCTTGTCCTTCCGTACCTGTTTTCCGCCGGGGATGCGCCTCCTGCATCCGGTTCCGGCGACCTAAGTCTTTGCTACGATGTCCGCTGCCGCCGCCGGCAGGTGAACGTCGCCCATTATCCGTGGGAACCGGTGCCGGCCCATGGAAGCCAGTCCGCGTTGGGTATGTCAGGGCAATACAACACCGTCCGGCGAAAAGAGCGCCGGCGCGCCGTCTACCTGCCATGTCTAGTTACGCCAGTCCCCTACCGTATCGAAAAAGACAAACCAAAGCCGTCCGCGGACTTGATCCGCGTTGCAAATCCCGCCAATTTAAGCTGGCCGATTCAGGCTTGGGTTAAGAGCCAGAGCCCGTCCCTTTCGATAGATCGACACTACCGAAATCGCTGTGGATAGGGCAAGGCCACGTCTAACGGATTTTTAAGGAATCTGGTTAGTGGAGGCGGGTTCGAGTGGCATGCCGCGACGGCACATTTTAACAAAGCCATTGTGATTCAAACCCTTTTCCGGCGAATATGAAAAACCGGGCGCTGACAGAAATATTCTGAAATAATTCGCTTGACAGCGACTTCTCCCCGATCGGGCCAGTCCGGTGTGGACAAGCTGTGGATCACCATCTGTAAGCGTTTGAAAAATATAAGCTATTTTTGACAGCCAAGAATCATTAGGCCGGCGATTTTCAAGCGTGCCGATCAACAGCAGGCATGCATATGCCGGCAAACTATTCCCTATTGTGAAATCCGCATAAGACGCCGTTTCCGGACATTCTTTTTAAGTGCTTGCCGGCAAACGAAAAAACCCGGCACAAACGGCCGGGTTCGAAGAACGTCAGTCTAGGCAAGTAATGTCAGGCCGACAGTACCTTGACCCGCTGAGCCAGTCGCGACACCTTGCGGGACGCCGTGTTCTTGTGAATCACGCCCTTGGTTGCGGCGCGCATCAATTCCGGCTCCGCGATCTTGAAGGCAGCCTGTGCGGCAGCCTTGTCACCGGAGGCAAGCGCCTCTTCGACCTGGCGGATATAGGTGCGGACGCGCGAGCGACGGTTCTTGTTGATCGCTGCGCGGCGGACGATCTTGCGCGTTGCCTTTTTGGCCGAGGATGTATTGGCCATGATGCCTCTCTTCTGATCTGGTCGGCGCATGCGGGATGCCGCAGGGCGCAAAAAACAAACGGGCTGCCACAGGGCCGCCTCGGTTGGTGCGGCTTATAGTTCAGCTTTTCCGGCGCGTCAACGCTGCCTGGCCTTCTTTTTGGCGGCCAACAACCATCTTCTTCGAAGCCAAGGGATTGGCGTCAGCGGTTGGTGAAATTCGGCTTCCGCTTCTCGGCAAAGGCCGCCATGCCTTCCTTCTGATCGTCCAGTGCAAACAGCGAGTGAAACAGCCGGCGCTCGAACCGCAATCCCTCGGCAAGCGTCGTCTCGAAGGCGCGGTTGACAGCTTCCTTTGCCATCATCACCGATGGCAGCGAGAAAGCGGCGATCTTGGCCGCGGCCTTCAGCGCCTCCTCGACAAGTTCACCGGCAGGCACGACCCGCGACACCAGGCCAGAACGCTCGGCCTCGGCGGCATCCATCATCCGCCCGGTCAGGCACATGTCCATCGCCTTCGACTTGCCGACAAAGCGGGTCAGCCTTTGTGACCCGCCCATGCCTGGAATGACGCCGAGCGTGATCTCGGGCTGGCCGAACTTGGCCGTGTCGGCGGCGATGATGAAATCGCACATCATCGCCAGCTCGCAACCGCCGCCGAGTGCATAGCCCGCCACCGCCGCGATAATAGGCTTTCGCGCCCGCGTCAGTTCCTCCCAGCCGACGAAGAAGTCTTGGGCGTAGGCGTCCGCATAGGAGATGGACTGCATCTCCTTGATATCGGCGCCCGCCGCGAAAGCTTTTTCGGAACCGGTGATGACCATGGCGCCGATACCGGGATCGGCGCTGAACCCGTTCACGGCTGCCACCACCTCGGTCAGGATCTGGGAGTTCAGCGCGTTGAGCGCCTGCGGCCTGTTCAGCGTGATCAGCCCGACCTTGCCGTGCGTCTCGGTGATGATCGTCTCATAGCTCATGGCTGCTTCTCCTTGCTTACGCTCGTCTAGAGCGGTTCATCGTTTCACGGAAACGCAGAACCGCTCCATCTCCTTGTCTTGACCAATTTCGGACGGAAAACCGCCCCCGCTTTTGCTGGAATTGCTCTGACTCATCGCTGACATGTCCGGCAATAAAAGGTCGATCGGCCGCTCTGCACGACACGCTCGATGTGGCCGCCGCAACTGGGCTTGGAGCAGGCCTCGCCTTCGCGGTCGTAGACGGCGAAGGCGTGTTGGAAATAGCCCAGCGACCCATCGGTCTGCATATAGTCCCGCAGTGAGGAACCGCCGGCTGCGATCGCATCCGATATCACCGAACGAATGGCTTGCGCGAGGTGTTCGCTTTGGGCCTGGGCTTTCTTTCCGGGCCTGGCGATCGTGCCCGCCTCGCGCAGCGGCGACAGGCCCGCACGCCACAACGCCTCCGACACATAGATATTGCCGAGCCCGGCGATCAGCCTCTGGTCGAGAAGCGCTGCCTTCAGCGGTGATCTCCGCCCCTTCATCAATGAGGAAAGCAGCGCACCGTCCAATGTGTTGCCCGTAGGCTCGACGCCAAGTCCAGCCAGCATCGGATGAACGTCCGGCAGTCCTTCCGCAAACAACATGAAGCCGAAGCGGCGCGGATCATTGAAGATCACGCGCGATCGGGTACCGGCCGGAGACACGACATGGAAGACGACGTGGTCGTGATTGGAGCTCTTCGAGCGGTCGTGCCGGAAGATGCCGGGCATGTCGCTGCCATCGGCCGTCTCGATGCGGAATGAGCCCGACATGCCGAGATGGCAGATCAGCGCGGGGCCGCCTTCCAGGTCCATCGTCAGATACTTGGCCCGGCGGCCGAGTGCCGTGATCGTCTTGCCGGCCAGTCGCTGCGCGAATTTCTCGGGAAATGGAAAGCGCAGATCCGGTCGGCGCGCCTCGACGCGGGCGATGGTGGCGCCTTCCAGAACCAGCTGAAGTCCGCGCCGGACGGTTTCGACCTCCGGTAACTCAGGCATGACCGCCGATCGCCGCATAGAAAGAAGTGCCGTAGCGTCCGGGCGCCAGCCCGAGATGCTCGGCCACGGTTTCGCCGATGTCGGCGAATGTCGTTCTCAGTCCGATGTCGCCGCCCTTGAGACCCGGTCCAGTGCCGATCACCGGAACGCGCTCGCGCGTGTGATCGGTCCCGGCCCAGGTAGGGTCGTTGCCGTGGTCGGCCGTCAGGATGAGAAGATCGCCCTGCCGCAGCCTCGCAAATGCCTCCGGCAGCCGCAGGTCGAAGGCCTCGAGCGCTGCAGCATAGCCCGCGACATCGCGGCGGTGACCGAATTCGGTGTCGAAGTCGACGAAATTGGCGAAGACGAGGTCACCGTCGCCGGCATCATCCATCGCACCCAGCGCTTCGTCGAACATAGCCATGTTGCCTGCCGCCTTGCGCACTTGCGAAATTCCGCGATGGGCGAAGATGTCGCCGATCTTGCCGACGGCGATGACACGGCTGCCACGCGCCGTCAGCCGGTCGAGCAGGGTCGGTTCCGGCGGGGGCACGGCGTAGTCATGACGGTTGTATGTCCGCTCGAAAGTGGCGGTGGTTTCGCCGACGAACGGCCGCGCGATCACCCGTCCGATCCTGAGCGGGTCAACCAGCCTGCGCACCACCTGGCAGAATTCATAAAGCCGATCGAGGCCGAAATGGACTTCATGCGCGGCGATTTGCAGGACCGAGTCGACCGACGTGTAGCAGATCGGCTTGCCGGTCCGGATGTGTTCCTCGCCAAAGCGCTCGATGATTTCGGTGCCCGGCGCATGGCAATTGCCGAGAATGCCCGGCACCTTGCCTTCGCGGATCATCGCCTCGGTCAGTTCGGCCGGAAAGGCGGGAACCGTATCCGGGAAATAGCCCCAGTCGAGGCGCACCGGCAGGCCGGCGATCTCCCAATGGCCCGACGGCGTGTCCTTGCCGCTCGAAACCTCCTGTGCGGCGCCGTGAAAGGCAGTTGGGAGCAGATCCGTCCCGCTGCTGGCAAAGCCCAGCCCCGTTGCGGTTTCGGCAGCCTTGCCAAGCCCGAGCGAGGCCATCTGGGGGACAAACAGCGGTCCACTGCGAAGCCCTTCGCGATCCGCGCGGCCCTCTGCACAGGCTTCTGCGATGTGCGCGAATGTGTTGGCGCCGGCGTCGCCGTAGCGGTCGGCGTCGGCCGCTCCACCGATGCCGAAGGAGTCCAGAACGAAGAGGAAAGCGCGTGCCATCGAGTTGTTGCCAGTTTGACCGACCAGACATAGGGTTCCGCGACTTCATTGGCAATTCGGAAACCAAACGGCAACGGCTTGGCGTGATAGTCTGGTGCATGTCGCCCAAAAGTGCGCAGCGGTTTTGGGATAACGACATGCACAAACAGAGATGCATGTCGCCCAAAAGTGCGCAGCGGTTTTGGGATAACGACATGCACAAACAGAGATGCATGTCGCCCAACGGTGCGCAGCGGTTTTGGGCTGCGATATGCACAAATGCTCCGGGCATGGGCATGAATCGAGGACAACAGACCGTGGTTCCTGTCATGAGGGTTGCGCTGAAGACTTATGCCGCTCTCATGCTGGCGCAGGTCGCGCTCTGGTCAAATCCGGCGCATGCCGACTGGCGCGACGATATCGGCACGTTTCGCATCGGCATCGTTGCCGAGCCAGGCGCCGGCAACTCCGTTCCGGGGCTGGCACTGTTGACCGACGCCTACACCAAGGCCTTGGGCATGAAGGTCGAGTTTGTCGTTGCCCGCAACTATGCCGCGCTGATCGAGGCGCAGGCCAATGCCCGCATCGAATATGCGATCTATTCGGCCACCGCATATGCGACGGCCTCGCAGCGCTGCTTATGTATCGAACCGCTTGTGGCTCCGGTCGATTCAGACGGCGCGATCGGCATCCGCTCGGTTCTGCTGACGCGGGACGGCAAGCTGCCCGACCTTGCGGCGATGGACAGCCATCGTATCGCCATGGCGCCTCCTGACAGCGTCGGCGGTTCTCTCTTGCCATTGGCGGCGTTGGCGGCGGAAGGCCGCAAGATCGCGGAAGATGCACCGTTTCTGGTCCATGCCGATTCGGCCGCGGCGGCCGAGACGATGCTGGTCGACGGCAAAGCCGATGGCCTGTTCGGCTGGGTGACGGCCGCTGCCGACGGCCCGCGAGAACCGTCGGGCACGCAGGCGAGGTTGGAGGCGGCAGGGCTCTCGGTGACGGCGCTTCGGATCGTATGGACGTCGGGCCTGTTGAGATACGGCCCCCATGCGGTCCGCAGCGATCTCGACCCCGAAGCCAAGCGCCGGCTTGCCGTGTTCCTCACCAACCTCAAGTCGACGACGCCCGATATCTACGATCTCCTGGAATCGAAACATTCCGGCGGCTTCGCCACCGTGGCGCCAAAAGACTACGAGATGGCCGCTGCTATCGTGCGCTTCGTTTCGGACCGTGGGCCGCAGCAGTAGCTGGAGCGGCCTGCGCACGCCTGGCTGCCTCTGTTCAACAGTCGCTGCAAGGGATCGTCACGCTTCTGCGGGGGCGCAGAAAATAGGTTTCGCCCATGGTTATGTTGCTGAAAGCCGAGGTCAGCCCAAGCTTCTGTTGACTGCTCGCGCTCCACGCGATGACCGGCGTATAGCCGAGGTTACTTTCAACGCGGATGAGAAAAGTGTTGGCGACTCTGAGCGACGCCGGGATCGTTGTCTCGGTGGTGGCGGCGGCGCCAGGGCTGGCGACGCCGGCTACCAATTTGCGTGACCACACCACCAGTGCCCTCGTCGCATCGGCCGAGACCTGGATTGCCGTGACGGTGATGGTCGGATTTGAGCGGTTGTAGGGCTGAAGGGTGACGCTGCCGATCTGCATGATGGCGTCGACATCTGCCTTGAGGACGCTTGTCTGCTGGGTGACGAGATCGGCCACCATGCTGCCGATACGGCTGACCTTCTTGCTGGTCTCGATGGCTTGCGACGCTTCCATTGTGAGGAAATACATGATCAGCAGAATTGGCATGATCAACGCGAATTCGACCGCCGCGATGCCACGACGATCGGACCAGAACAGACTTGTTTTCCGCCAAACTCCCGTAATCATAAGATGTGCCCCCGCACGCATCATGCCCATTGCCCTTTTCTTATACTGCTCGTGCATTCCGCTCAGTTGTCGAACGGTTCGTTCTGCCAGGTCACCGATGCGAAGTGCAGCGTCTTGTTGCCGCCCATTGATTTGGCCAGCAGGTCGGTCATGATCGGCCATTTGTAAAAGACCCGCAGCATGTTCCTCGACTCCGCCGCACCCGCTGTCACTGAAAACGACTGGGTTGCGGTGCCTTTCGTCAATACGACATCGCCGTTCTGGATCTTGAAGCCGGCCGTGGCCGCATCCGCGAACGATGTATATTGGCGAAGATCCACCAGCAGTTGATTGGGACAATCCTGGGAAACGATGATCTGCAGTTTTGTGCAGATCATGTCCCGCAAGTTGGTTCCGGCGACGTCAACCGCCCTCAACTGGCCGGTGCGAAGCTTGCGCGCGACATCGTCGGTGATGTTGGCCATCACTTCCTGCGCGGCAAACGAGATGCAGCTTTCCAGAATGGCGAAGACAAGCAGCGCGAAGGGGACTGAAAGGATCGCGAATTCGATTGCCGTGGCGCCGCGCCGGTCACGAAGAAAACGGGCGAAAAACCTTGGGCATCTCACTTTGTGGTCGCCTGCGCGGCCGTATCCCTTGCTCATGTCCGATCCTGCCGATCTCTATGCGGTCTCGGAAGGACCATTAACGCAAACCGATTGAGGTCCGGTTTGGATGATCGTTAAAGTCGGCGCAGGCCTCTTAACCGGCCAATAACCGCACCGGCAGCCGGTCACGCCACCTATCGGCTGACGCTCATCTCCGCCTCGGAAGACTTCTCCGCTTCGCTCTTGTAGGAGCTTTCGCAATACGGCGTGCAGGACATCGTCTGGATTTCGGCACGCCGATAGATGCGCACCGACGAAGCAGCCTGCCGCACGACGGTAACCTGCTCATCGACGATGGGACTGCCGTCGGTATCGAGCACGACCAGATTGGTGACGCCGAAACCTTTGCCGGTGAGCACGATCGTCGAAGCGTCCTGCACGGAAGCGTCGGCGATTGCCGGGTTGCCGACCACGATGGTGTCTGCGGGACGCGACAGTTTGACGATCTTGGCCTGGTTCATCGTGACCTCGATGCCGGCGCCGGCCATGGCGGGCGCGACGAAGCTCGAGACGGCAAGAAGCGCGGCAATCAGGATTGACGATCTCGGCTGGGCCATTGAGGCGCTCCACGCAGGCGGACTGATCAACGGAACATGAACGAGATTGGTGAACCAACGGTTAAGCCTGCGATGTTGCCAATCCTGCAATGGCCGATAAGGGCGCCCCGCGAGGCGCGGTCCAGTCGGGGCGCAAGCCTGCCAAACCTGGGACTGGAAGGCGCGGCGGTACTTTAGCCCGAAGTTAACCACGCAATATGTTCGAACCGGGAAAGGAATCGGTAAGGCTGTTTCTTAAGCCGATCGAAAGAGCTTCTCCCTAGATTGGCAGCATCCGATCAACCATCACAGAAGTTGACGGAAGTGCTGTAACACGTGGAGTAGGAGCTCTCGAATGTCTAATCTCATCGCACGTTTTGTGAAGGACGAATCCGGCGCGACCGCTATCGAATATGGTCTGATCGCCGCTCTCATCGCGCTCGCCATCATCACTGGCGCCGGCACGCTCGGCAATGCGCTGAATGCCAAGTTCACCAACATTGGCAGCACCCTGAACAACGCGCCGACCGGCAGCTGATCGGCTTATCGCCGAGCACTTGCATCGCATTTTCTGGAAAAGGGCCGCCGCGTGGCGGCCTTTTTTATGCCGCTGCCAATATAGGTCGTCTTTTCGTTCCTGGCCTCATCAATCGTTAATCGAACATATCTTAGATTGAGCCCAATAAAATCGGACAATAGGCGTGGCGCCGATGCTTGAAGCCCTGATCTTCGTCGTCTTTCCGTTCTGCATGCTGTTTGCCGCGATCTCCGACATGCTGTCGATGACGATCGCCAACCGCGTGCCGGTGCTGCTCGTCGTCGTTTTCGCGCTGGTCGCGCCCCTTACAGGCATGGACTGGGCGGCCTATGGCGGACATTTCGCCGCCGGCGCCCTGGTCCTGGCCGTGACGTTCGGCCTGTTTGCAATAGGCGGCATGGGCGGCGGCGACGCCAAGCTTCTGGCCGCAACCGCGATGTGGATGGGCCTCAATGTCAATCTCGTGGAGTATCTTGTCGCCTCGACAATCATCGGCGGCCTGCTGACGCTCGCGATCATCCTCTACCGGAAGTCGATGCTTGCGGCCGTTACCGGCCAAAATCCGTTTCTGCGCCATTTCGCCGACGAGGCAAAAGGCGTTCCCTATGGCGTCGCGCTCGGCCTTGGCGGGTTGCTGACCTATCCGGACTCGCCTTTGATGATATGGGCGCTGGCCAGGCTGGCGGCCTGACCACGATATTATTTTATTGTCTGTCAGCATTGCCGAGACCCCGTTCTCAACGGGGTCGGCCCGGCTGTTTTGGCCGGTCCGGCTATAGTCCGGCTAATTTATGTAAACGTTAAATTAATCACGATCGTAAGCATTACATTAACCTTGTTTTGACGATTGCCGCTGCAAAGTCCGGCTTGGCTACGTGGTTTGCCAGGGCAAGGGTTCGGACAGATGCCAGCATCGCGATTGATAATTCTGAGCGTGGCGGTGGCCGCGGCGGGTGGCGCTGGCTATGTCGCGAAGAACATGGTGGCACCGCCGCCCCAGGTCGTCGTTGATTCCGCTCCCCAGGCCCCGGCAGTGGCACTCCAGGATGTGCTTGTGCTTTCAGGCGACGTTCCGATGGGCAGCCCGATCCAAAACAACATCGCCTGGCAATCCTGGCCCGCCGACGGCGTCAACGCGAATTTCATCACCCGCACCGCCGAGCCCGAGGCGCTGGACAAGCTGAAGGGTTCCATTGCCCGTGTGGCGATGTATGCCGGAGAGCCGCTGCGGCGTTCCAAGCTGATCGGGGAGGGGCAGAGCTTCATGTCGTCGATCCTGCCTTCCGGCATGCGGGCGGTCGCCACGGCCATCTCGGCCGACACGTCGGCCGGCGGCTTCATTCTTCCCAACGATTTCGTCGACGTCATCATGACCCGCAGGGCCGATGCCGCCAGCGGTGCCGCCGGCTTCAACACCGAGACCATCCTCAAGAACATCCGCGTCCTGGCCATCGACCAGACCATTCAGGAGGACGAGGAAGGCAAGAAGACCAGGGTGGGCCAGACCGCCACGCTGGAACTGACGCCCAAGCAGGCGGAGATTATCACCGTCGCCCAGCAGATGGCGGATCGCCTGACCCTGGCGCTGCGGGCGGTCGCGGACACGCAGGAAAAGAATGTGGGTGAGGCCGACTATCTCGTTTCCGGCAATGGCCGCAGGGGAACGGTGAGGCTGATCAAGTCGGGCGAAGTTTCCGAAGTGGGAGCAAGGAAATGAAGCTAGGTGGCAAACTGCCGGCAATCGTAGCCGCGGCATTCGGCCTGCTGCTCGTCGGAACGAATGTGCAAGGCAGCGTCGTCGAGGCAAAGAACGCGCAGGTCACGGCATCGACGGCCACCCAGCGCGTCAAGCTCGGCCTCAACAAGTCGGTGGTCATCGACCTGCCGAGCGATGCCTATGACATTCTCGTCGCCAATCCGGCGGTTGCCGATGCGGTGACCCGCACCGCAAGGCGCATCTATCTGTTCGGCAAGGCGGTCGGCGAGACGAACATCTTTGTCTTCGGCCCCAATGGCGAGCAGATCGTCAGCCTGGACCTGGCCGTCGAACGCGACGTTGCCGGCCTTGAAGATTATATCAGGCGCTTCCTGCCGACGTCGGCTGTCAAGGTGGAACTGCTGAACGACAACGTCGTTCTCACAGGAACCGTGGATACCCCCCTGGATGCCAAGCGCGCCGAACAGTTGGCGAACATGTTCGTGTCGGGTGGTGAAGCGACGACGGGACAATATTCGCAGACCGCGGCTGGCGGCTCGGCCCAGAGCGGTGTCGACATCAACAATCCGGACCAGGAGCGCCGCACCAGCCAGATCGTCAACCTGATCCAGATCATTGGCGACGACCAGGTCACGCTGAAGGTCACGGTCGCCGAAGTCAGCCGCTCGGTGATGAAGCAGCTCGGCGTCAACATGGTTGGCAGCGGCGGCAGCAACGGCATTAGTTACGGCGCAATCAGCGACAACTTCACGGGTCTCGGCAAACAGCTGTCGAATTCCGGCTTTCAAATCGGCGCTTCAGGACTGCAGGCTTATGTGAACGCTATGGAGCAGTCCGGGGTGATGAAGACCTTGGCCGAGCCGACCTTGACGGCTGTGTCGGGCGAGAAGGCAACCTTCAAGGTCGGCGGTGAATACAATATGGTCACGGGTGTCTCGGCAAATGTATCGCAAGACAACCAGACCGGCCTGAAGACCTACAGCGTCGAAAAGATCGAGTACGGCATCGGCCTGGAATTCCAGCCGGTTGTGTTGTCTCCCGGCCGCATAAGTTTGAAAGTCAGGACGTCGGTTTCCGAGCCGACAACCGAGGGATCCGTATCGTTCTCCTCAGGCGTGACGAGTCCCGGCATGAATGCCCTGTCGCTGCGCAAGCGCCTTGCCGACACAACGGTGGAATTGCCATCCGGTGGCTCCATGATGATCGCC
>NZ_RZPB01000850.1:0-2394 GCF_003998535.1 Mesorhizobium sp. M7A.F.Ca.AU.002.02.1.1
GACCTGCGTTTGCACCAACCGCTTCCTTGTCCAGGCAGGTGTCTATGACAAGTTCGTCGAGAAGCTCGCTGCCGCCAGCAACGCGCTGAAGGTCGGCTCCGGCCTCGAGGACGGCGTGCAGCAGGGGCCGCTGATCGACGAGAAGGCGGTCGAGAAGGTCGAGGAACTGATCGCCGACGCCACATCAAAGGGCGGCAAGATCGTTGCCGGCGGCAAGCGCCATGCGCTCGGCGGTTCGTTCTTCCAGCCGACGGTCATCGCCAACGCGACACCCAAGATGCGCTTCATGAAGGAAGAGATCTTTGGCCCGGTCGCACCGGTGTTCAAGTTCGAGACCGAAGAGGAAGCCGTCGCCCTCGCCAACGACACCGAATTCGGCCTTGCCTGCTACTTCTACACCGGTGACCTCGGCCGCGCCTTCCGAGTGATGGAAGGGCTGAAATACGGCATGGTCGGGGTCAATGAAGGCCTCATCACCACGCCGGAGGCGCCGTTCGGCGGCGTCAAGGAATCCGGCCTCGGCAAGGAAGGCGGGCATCAGGGCATCGAGGATTATCTCGACACCAAATATGTCTGCATCGGCGGCCTCGGCCTCTGATAGGCTATCCCTGGGATGGGGAGGCCGATGGCCTGCCCATCTCTCATGGAAAAACCAGCCGAAGTCTTCTGGATCAACTGGCATTTACGGGCATGGCGATGAAGGACGGCGAGGTTTTCGGCACGACGCAGGCTGGCGAGCAGGTGCGTCGCTTCACGATCAGGGGCGGCGGCATCACAGCCAACATCATCGGTCTGGGCGCGATCATCCAGGATTTGCGCCTGACCGGGCACGATGCTCCGCTGGTGCTCGGCTATGACAGTCTGGAAGGCTACGAGACGGATACGGCCTTCTTCGGTGCGGTCGTCGGCCGCTATGCCAACCGCATCCGCGACGGCCGCTTCACCATTGGCGGCAGCCGCTACCAGACCGAGCAAAACTTCCTCGACAAGCATACGCTGCATGGCGGCTCGCAAGGTTACTCCCACCGGCCGTGGACGGTTTCCTTGCATGGCAGGGATTTCGTCACGCTGACGCTGCACGATCCCGACGGCACGATGGGTTTTCCCGGCGCGCTCGACGTCACCTGCACCTACCGGCTGAAGATCCCCGGCACGCTCAGCGTCGAGCTGACCGCCACCTGCGAGGAGCCGACGCTGTGCAATCTCACCCAGCATTCCTATTTCAACCTGGATGATGGCGGCGCAGGCGACATTCTCGACCACAGGATGATGCTGAATGCCGGCGCCTACCTGCCGGTCGATGGCGACATGATCCCCACAGGCGTGGTCAAGCCGGTTGACGGCACGCCATTCGATTTCCGCCAGGCGCGGCCGCTGCGCATGGAAACCGAGGGTGATCAACTGCCCTACGACCAGAATTTCTGCCTTGCTTCGGCACGCGGGCCGCTCAAGCAGGCGGCATGGACGCAAGGCGCCAGTTCCGGTGTCGAGATGGAGGTCTGGACCACCGAGCCCGGCGTCCAGCTCTATACCGGCCAGTATGTGACGCCGCGCACCGGGCTGGAAGGGCGGAACTACAAGGCCTTTTGCGGCTTCTGCCTGGAGCCGCAGATTTGGCCGGACGCGCCGAACCGGCCTTATTTCCCGCAAGCAACGCTGTGGCCGGGCGCGATCTACCACCACGTCACGGAATACAGGTTCCGCCTGCCCTAGTTTTTCCGACCTTAGCCTTCGAAAGCCGCCCGCAGCGTCTCGAACGGCGCCAGCGCGCCGCGCACTTGCACCACGGCGGCGGCGACACGATGCGCACGGCGCGCGGCTTCCTGCGGGTCGTGGCCGGCAAGACGAGCCGCAAGATAGCCGCCGTTGAACGAATCGCCGGCGCCGGTCGTATCGGCGGGGGCGGCGACATGGATCGCCGGGACTTCGCGTAGTGTTTCTCCTTGGGCAATCAGGGCGGGCTGCTCGCCGTTCTTGACGACGACCTCGCTAACCAGTTGCCTGAGTCGCTTTGCGGTCGCTTGCGGTGTTGCATCGCCAAACAGCATCTGCTCGTCGGGGAAAGTCGGCAATGCGATGTCGGTGGCGGCAAGGGCTTCGACGATCGCTGCCTGTGCATCCTCGCGATTGCGCCAAAGCCGCGGCCGGTAGTTGGGATCGAAGGCGACAAGTGAACCGGCCGAGCGCGCCTTGGCGACAGCCGCCAGCAATACGGCGCGCGCGGCCTCATCCAGAATTGCCAAAGTGATTCCGGAAAAATAGACAAGCGCCTGATTTACCAGGTTTTCCGACAATGCAACCGGGTCTGAGGCGAGCTGCCGCGCGGCGGCGTCGCCGCGCCAGTAGGTGAAGGAACGCTCGGCCCCGGTCAGCGTGATGGCATAGAGGCCAGGC
>NZ_RZPB01000851.1:0-2391 GCF_003998535.1 Mesorhizobium sp. M7A.F.Ca.AU.002.02.1.1
ATGCCACGCCATGTCCGAGCAAGGCGGCCTGCTTTGAAAGCGACGCATCCGGCGCCTATTGGCTGGTGGCCAGAAACCTGCACGACCTCTCGGAGCCGGTCGCCGCGTTCGCCGACTGGCTCAGAAGCGAATTTGCCGAAAGCAGGCGGGCGCTGGAAGCGCAGGTTTAAACCCTTCTGGCCCGGTTCCTGTCCAGCCAAATGCCAAGCAGTGGCAGCAAAGATTTGGGCGCCTGCGCGAAGCCTGCGCACCGTGGACGGCCAAATCCCAAGGTCAGGCCGCTTCTTCGGCGCGCTTCTTCTCGATCTGGCCGATCGCGTCGACCACGGCATCGAAAGTCAGCATGGTCGAAGCGTGCCGCGCCTTGTAGTCGCGCACCGGCTCCAAATATCTGAGATCCGCAAAGCGGCCGTCCGGCGGGGCGCCATTTTCCTTGAGCATCTTCAGCATGGAGTCGCGCACCGCGCGCAATTCCTCGGCACTCGCGCCGACGACATGCTGCGCCATGATCGATGACGACGCCTGGCCGAGCGCGCAGGCCTTCACGTCATGGGCAAAGTCCGTGACGACGCCGTCCTGCATCTTGAGGTCGACGGTGACGGTCGAACCGCATAGCTTGGAGTGCGCCTTGGCGGTCGCGTCAGGATGATCGAGACGGCCGATGCGGGCGATGTTTCCGGCAAAACCGAGAATTTTCGCGTTGTAGACGTCGTTTATCATAATTTTCCAATCCGTCGCCGCCAAGCGAACAGCGATTGCCGCTGTCGTGTCTTCCTTTCGCTCGCTATGACCTTATATAATGCTGGCAGTCCGGTATCGACAAGAACGACGAAAGCCAATGTCCTTGCCGGGAAGTTCACGCCGCTTACGGGGCTGGAAACGGGGCGAGTTTCCGACACCGAAAGGTCGTGGTCCGTTCAACTCGTTCCTCCGCCGAGAGGGACTACGGGAGACGCCTTTATGGATGCCGTCATCAAGAAGCTCATGCCACAGTCAGCCTATATGGAAAAGCCGGTCACCGACCGGCCAAGCGAAGCCGAAGTCGAAGCCGCCGTGCGCACACTTTTGCGCTGGACCGGCGACAATCCGGACCGCGAAGGGTTGGTCGACACGCCGAAGCGGGTGGCAAAGGCCTTTCGCGAAATGTTCGGTGGTTACGACATGTGCCCGGCCGACGAGCTCGGCCGCACCTTCGAGGAGGTCGCCGGCTACGATGACCTGGTCATCGTCAAGGACATAACATTCCATTCGCATTGCGAGCACCACATGGTGCCGATCATCGGCAAGGCGCATGTCGGGTATCTTCCGGACGGCAAGGTCGTCGGCCTGTCCAAGATCGCGCGTGTCGTCGATATCTTCGCCCACCGCCTGCAAACCCAGGAGGCGCTGACGGCGCAGATCGCCGGCGTCATCCAGGACGTGCTCAATCCGCGCGGCGTCGCCGTCATGATCGAGGCCGAGCACATGTGCATGGCCATGCGCGGCATCCGCAAGCAGGGATCAACCACGCTGACCTCGACCTTCACCGGCGTTTTCAAGGACACGCCCGAAGAGCAGGTCCGTTTCGTCACCATGGTGCGCGGCGGCGGGGTCTGATCGGCCCTCGCCGGCCATCAAAATAAGGACCGGCGATGTCGGCACTGGAATTTCCAAAAGCTCCGTCGGACAAGAAGGCTCTCGAGGAAGGCGCGGTGTTTTCGCCGCGCTTCGATGCAGCCGGGCTGGTCACGGTCGTCGTGACAGACGCCGCGGACGGCATGCTGTTGATGGTTGCGCATATGAACGCGCAAGCACTGGCGCTGACGCTTGAGACCGGCATCGCCCACTACTGGTCGCGCTCGCGCAGCGCGCTTTGGAAAAAGGGCGAAACATCAGGCAATTTTCAGCATGTCGTCGAGATGCTCACGGATTGTGACCAGGATGCCATATGGTTGCGCGTCAAAGTGTTGGGCCACGACGCAACCTGTCACACTGGCCGGCGTTCATGCTTTTATCGGACGGTGGGGCTGGTCGACGGCAAAGGGACGCTTGCCATCGACGGCAGCAAGCCGCTGTTCGATGCGGAAAACACGTATCGGAAACCAACAGCTTGAACCTTCTGCCTGACACCGACGACACAGATTCATCATTTCGATACGCCCCGCTCGTATAGTAGCCGTGGGACAAGGGAGATTATGATGCTCGAGTGGGCGTCATTGCGTAACAGACCAGATGTCAGGGAGGCCAACGGCCTGTCCTCGTCAGGCGGCGCGTCCGAAACGAACTCCCAAAAGAAAACAGGCATTTCGCTCGCCTTGGGTGGCGGGTGCGCCCGCGGCTGGGCGCATATCGGCGTGCTGCGCGCGCTGGATGAAGCCGGCATCGAAGGATCGATGATCGCCGGCACCTCGA
>NZ_RZPB01000852.1:0-2391 GCF_003998535.1 Mesorhizobium sp. M7A.F.Ca.AU.002.02.1.1
GTCTATGACGAATTCGTCGAAGGCTTCATCGCCGAGACAAAGAACTATGTCGTCGGCAATCCGCTCGATCAGGCGACGACGATGGGACCGATGGCGCAGGCGCGCTTTGCTGACCTGATCCGTGAACAGAAGGCGGAAGCGCTGCGCAAGGGTGCCAAGGCGCACATCAACATGAAGGTGGCTAACGACAAGGCTGGTTCGCCTTATCTGGCACCTGAGGTGCTGACAGAAGTCGATCATCAGATGAGCGTCATGCGCGAGGAAAGCTTTGGCCCGATCGTCGGCATCATGAAGGTGCGCAACGACGAAGAGGCGATCGCGCTGATGAACGACAGTCCCTACGGGCTGACCGCTTCGATCTGGACGCGCGATACCGAGCATGCCGTGGCGATCGGCAACCGCGTCGAGACCGGCACGGTGTTCATGAACCGCTGCGACTACCTCGACCCGGCCTTGGTCTGGACCGGCGTCAAGGACACCGGCAAGGGTGCGGGCTTGTCGGCCATCGGCTACGACAATCTGACCCGGCCGAAATCATTCCATCTGCGCGAAGCCATCTGATTTATTGAAAGACAAAAATGTCCAAGCTGATCTCCAAATGGAACTACCCCACCACCGTCCGCTTCGGCGCCGGCCGCATCAAGGAATTGCCTGAGGTGCTGGCGGCCACCGGCATCAAGCGGCCGTTGTTCGTCACCGACCCTGGACTGGCGAAACTGCCGGTCGTCGCCTCGACGCTGAAGATACTCGACGACGCCAAGGTTCCTTACGGCGTCTTCTCCGAGGTCAGGCCTAACCCGGTCGAGTCCAATCTGACCGCCGGCATCGCCGTGTTCAAGAAGGGCAAACATGACGGCGTCATCGCCTTCGGCGGCGGTTCGGCGCTCGATCTCGGCAAGCTGATCGCCTTCCAGGTCGGGCAGGTCAGGCCGGTATGGGATTTCGAGGATGTCGACGACTGGTGGACGCGCGCCAATTCGGACGCCATCGCGCCGATCATCGCCGTGCCGACCACCGCCGGGACCGGATCGGAAGTTGGCCGCGCCGGCGTTATCACCAATGAGGCGACGCACACCAAGAAGGTCATCTTCCATCCGAAACTTTTGCCAGCAATCGTTATTGCCGATCCGGAGCTGTCGGTCGGCATGCCCGGCTTCATCACCGCCGGCACCGGCATGGATGCGCTCGCCCACTGTCTCGAGGCCTATTGCGCGCCGGGCTATCATCCGATGGCCGACGGCATCGCCGTCGAAGGTGTGAGGCTGGTCTTCGAGAACCTGCCGAAGGCCTATGCCAACGGCAGGGATCTCGTCGCGCGCGCCCACATGATGAGCGCCGCCGCCATGGGCGCCACTGCCTTCCAGAAGGGGCTCGGCGCCATCCATTCGCTGTCGCATCCGGTCGGTGCGCTCTATGACACCCATCACGGCATGACCAATGCGGTGTTCATGCCCTATGTGCTCGCCTTCAACCGTGACTCCATCGAGGAGCGTATCGGCCGGCTCGCCGCCTATTGCGGCATCAAGGGCGGCTTCGACGGGTTCGCCAAGGCGATTATCAAGCTGCGCAAGGAATTGAAGGTGCCGCATGCGCTGCCGGGCCTTATCAAGGGGCTCGACATGGACAAGAAGCGCAAGGCGCTGATCGCCGACATGGCGGTGGTCGATCCGACCGCCGGCGGTAACCCGGTCAAGCTGACCAAGAAGGCGGCGCTGACCTTGCTCGAAAACGCCATTGCCGGCACGGTCTGAGGCGTTTTCCGCGCCGCAAAGTGATCTGAAAAGGGGCTATGAAAACAAGGGGGAGGATGACGGGCAAGGCACAAACTAGTTAGCCGGAAAAAGAATCGCGGAGCGATTGCTACATCAGGTTAAAAAGAGTTTACTTTTTCGCACTGCGAGCAGCCGCTTTCACAAAGCTTTCATCTGGCTGTCACATGAAAACGATACCGCATCGCAGGCGTCCAACGGCGTCAGTTCAACGGAGAGAACACATGTTCAAGTTCACGGGGAAAGTGCTTTCCCTTTCGGCCGCGGCGCTTTTCGCGTCGACGGTGATTTCGTCCGCGGATTCGCTGGACGATCTCGTCAAGGCTGCCAAGGCGGAAGGCCAGCTCACCACCATCGCGCTGCCGCATGACTGGTGCGGCTATGGCGATGTCATCGCAGGTTTCAAGGCGAAGTATCCGGAAATCACCGTCAACGAACTCAACCCCGACGCCGGCTCCGGCGACGAGGTCGAGGCGATCAAGGCCAACAAGGACAACAAGGGCCCGCAGGCGCCCGACGTCATCGACGTCGGCCTGTCCTTCGGCCCGACCGCCAAGGCCGATGGCCTGATCCAGCCTTACAAGGTGTCGACCTGGGACTCGATCCCCGACAGCGCCAAGGA
>NZ_RZPB01000853.1:0-2382 GCF_003998535.1 Mesorhizobium sp. M7A.F.Ca.AU.002.02.1.1
ACCGCGAAGGGTGTGACGCCAAGCGTCTTTTTTTGCACCTCGGTCAGGCGCGGGCTTGTCTCGATCATGGCGAAGGTGGCGCCGTTGGCCCGGTCAGGATCGAGCCGCGACAGCGTGCGCAGCATGTCCTTCATCAGCGTGCCGCGGCCGGGTCCGATCTCGGCGATGGTGGCCGACCGCGACCGGCCGCCCGCCAGCCAGGCTTGATAAAGCCACACGGCGACCAGTTCGCCGAACATCTGGCTGATTTCCGGCGCGGTGATGAAGTCGCCGCCCGCACCAAAGGGCTCGCGCGTCGTGTAGTAGCCGTCCGCCGGGTCGAACAGGCACAGCGCCATGTACTCGTTGACGGGAAGCGGCCCCAGGGCCTCGATCAGGTCGACGATGCGGGTCTTCAGCCGTGTCATGCCGGCTGCGGCTGTGCCACCGGCTTGGCGGTCAGCATCGCCCAGATGCCGGCCAACACCATCGGCGACGACAGGATCATGCCCATGGTCAACCAGTTGGTGCCGAGGAGATAGCCGAGCTGCTGGTCGGGTTCGCGGAAGAACTCGACGAAGATACGCGACAGGCCGTAGCCGCAGATGAAGGCGCCGCCGACGAAGCGCGGCGTCTTCAGCTTAAGGCGCGAATGGGTGAGGATGCGCAGCACGAGGAACAGCACCACGCCCTCCAGAAGCGCCTCGTAAAGCTGGCTCGGATGACGGGCAAACGGCCCGCCATTGGGGAATTCGAACGCCCAGGGCACGTCGGTTGGCCGGCCCCACAGCTCGGAATTGATGAAGTTGGCGACGCGCACCAGGCCAAGGCCGACCGGCACGCCGGCCGCCACGACATCGAACAGCGACCAGGTGCGGATGCCGCGCTTGATGGAAAACAGCGTCATGGCGAGGATGACGCCGAGCAGGCCGCCATGGAACGACATGCCGCCCTGCCACACGGCGAAGATATCGAGCGGGTGCGCGATGTAGCGCGCCAGATCATAGAAGAGCACATAGCCGGTGCGGCCTCCGAGCACGACGCCGATGGCCGCCCAGACGATGAAATCGTCGAGATCCTCCGGCTTCATCGGCAGGACGCCGTTCGGCCACAGCCTGGCATTGGCGGCGAGCCGCTTGGCATACCACCAGGCGAACAGGATGCCGACGATATAGCCGACGCCATACCAGTGCACCGCCAGCGGCCCGATCTGGATGAGGATCGGGTTGATGTTGGGGAAGGGCAGGGAGGCCAGCGGCAGCAGGAAATATTCGTTCAACGGGGAACTCTCGATTGCGAACGTGTTTCGGCGCGGACCATGCGGCAGGGTTTTGGCAGGGTCAAGGCAAGGTGGGCGCACTCGACTTGATGCCGCAGCAAGGTGCAACAAGCTTGCATTCGACGCGCGGCGCCACTACGTCAATTTTGTGCAAGCGCGAGGATTTGCCATGTCGACCGGACCGAACCGCATTCTCGATGAATTCGCCAAGCTGATGACCGACGCCGCCGGCGCCGCCCAGGGCGTGCGCCGTGAGGTGGAGACCGCCTTCAAGGGGCAGGCCGAGCGCATTCTCAACACGATGGACGTGGTGCAGCGCGAAGAGTTCGAAGCCGCGCGCGAGATGGCCGCCAAGGCGCGGGAAGAAAACACCCGCCTTGCCGCCCGCATCGAGGCGCTCGAGGCGAAGCTTGCAGAACTGGCCGGCGACGCCACATCAGCGACGGCCGCCAAGCCGCGCACAAAAAAATAATCGTTAAACTTTTCCACATAGCCCGATCCTGAAAAGCGCTTTGCCGTGAATCGCTTAACGGCATTGCATGAATCTTTGTGACAGCGGCTTTCCACATGCGAATGACGCAGTGCGAAAAATTGGGCTGTTCACGCGACTCCCGATCAATAGACTGAATTTGTTGCATGATTCGGAGCAGGATCATGCGACCGGGCGGTGGGGTCCGGTCTGGGGTCTTTGCGTCGAGAAGTCGTCTTTGCGCGAGGAAAGTCCTGGCCGTCCGAGTTCTAGACAAGATTGTTCGTTGTGTGTGCCCTCCCGCGGAGCGTGTGGCGGCGCTCGTACAGAACGACAGGAAGCATTCCATGGAACTTCTCGAACTCGAATTCTCCCGCGAAATCCATCCGGTGGATGTTATCGAGCAGGTGGCCCACAACAACGACTGGTCTTTCGAGCGGGCCGGCGACGACGAGATTTCGATCTCGGTTGCCGGAAGCTGGACCGACTATCACGTCTCCTTTTCGTGGATGGAGGATTTCGAGGCGCTGCACCTGGCCTGCGCCTTCGATATCAAGGTGCCGGAGACCCGCACGCTGGAAGTGATGCGGCTCTTGTCGCTGATCAACGAGCAGATGCTGTTTGGCCATTTCGACCTCTGGGAGCAGGAGGGCGC
>NZ_RZPB01000854.1:0-2373 GCF_003998535.1 Mesorhizobium sp. M7A.F.Ca.AU.002.02.1.1
GATAGAGCGAGGCGACACGCAAGGCGCCCTTGTCGGTTGAGAAAACGCCTTCGATGAAACGCGCCTGTTCATCGGCATCGTCGCCGGGCAGGCCCCTGATCACCTCGTCGAAGCGCAGCTTCGACAACAGCGCGACGCCGTTGAAACCCTTTTGGCCATGGGTTTCGACATTGTAGCCAAGCGCCTCGATCTCGGCGCGCGGGAACTGCTCGTCGACCGTCTTGATCTCCTGCAGGCAGACGATGTCGGGTGCGCTCTCGGTCAGCCAATGGGTGAGGTTGCCGATGCGGGCGCGGACACCGTTGATGTTCCAGGTGACGATTTTCATGGCGGTCTCGTGCTGTTCAGTTGGGCTCTTGCGGCGGATGGCGTTCGACGAGGCCGATCGTATTGCCAGCCGGGTCCTTTAGGAAGGCCATCCATTCGCTTTCCCCCGCTGGACCGAACTGGCCGTCCGTGTCGCGATGGACAAGCGTTGGCGGCGCGGTGAAAGGCACGCCGGCGGCAGCAGCCGAGGCATGGAACTGATCAAGGCCCGATATGTCGAGATAGACGGTTCCGGCCGGTACGCCGTCGGTGAACAGCAGCCTGATTTCTCCGGCCATGATGAAGGCGATGCCCGGCGGATCGAAGCGTGCATGGACAGCCATGCCCAGCACGTCGCGCCAGAAAGCCAGCGTCACGTCGAGGTCACGGCCAGCCGACAGCGCGATCTGACGGACCGCACCGATGGCAGGCATTCTATATGGAGAAACTCGTGCCGCAGCCGCAGGAGGCGACGGCGTTCGGATTGCGGATCTGGAACGACTGGCCCATCAGATCGTCGACGAAATCGATCACAGATCCGCCCATATAGACCAGCGACAAATCGTCGATCAGCACCGTGGCTCCGTCCTTCTCGATGGCTACGTCGTCGTCGTTGCGCGTATCGACCAGATCGAACTTGTAGGAAAAGCCCGAGCAGCCGCCGCCTTCGACCGAAACGCGCAGCGCCGTCTTGCCGGCTTCGTTCGAGACAATCCTGGCGATCCGCTTGGCGGCGGCCTCGGTCATATCGACTTTCATGGCAGTCTTGGCATCAGCGCCCATGGGCGTCACCTTGCTTTCGGTTTCACATGATAGGTATGAAGCGCGAGGGGCCAAGTCAACCTGGCTAAGTCAAACGCGGCAGCATCAGCCATGACCAGTGAGTTGGGCGACATCGGATTCGGCTATCGGCCACGCGCCGCCTATGCCTGCGATCCGGCAAACTCGCGCGGGCGGCTGTTCGACGAGGTGGAGAGCCCGACCCGCACGCCATTCCAGCGGGACCGTGACCGCATCATCCATTCGACGGCCTTCCGGCGGCTGAAGCACAAGACGCAGGTCTTCATCGCCCATGAAGGCGACCACTATCGCACCCGGCTGACCCATTCGATCGAAGTGGCGCAGATAGCGCGCGCCCTGGCACGGGCGCTGCGCGGCGACGAGGATCTGGCCGAGGCGGTGGCGCTGGTGCATGATTTCGGCCACACGCCCTTCGGCCACACCGGCGAGGACGCGCTCAACGAGAAGATGGCCGTCTGGGGCGGCTTCGACCACAACGCACAATCGCTGCGCATCGTGACAAGGCTGGAGGCGCGCTACGCCGAGTTCGACGGGCTCAACCTGACCTGGGAAACGCTGGAAGGCCTGGTCAAGCACAATGGGCCGCTGACGGATGCCAACGGCAAGGGTCTGAAAGGGCCGGTGCCACAGGCGATCCGTGATTATTCGCAACTGCACGATCTCGAACTCGACCGGTTCGCCGGCATCGAGGCGCAATGCGCGGCGATCGCCGACGATATCGCCTACAACACGCATGACATCGACGACGGGTTGAGGGCAGGGCTCTTGACGCTGGACATGCTGGAGACGGTTTCGCGGCCGGGAACGATCCTGAAAGGCGTGCGCGAACGCTATCCTTCCCTCGATGCCGTGCGCACCGGCCACGAACTGATGCGGCGGCAGATAACGGCCATGGTCGAGGACGTGATCAGGTCGACGACCGCCAATCTCGATCGCATCAGGCCGCCGAGCGCCGATGCAGTGAGGGCAGCTGGCGAGACGATGGTGGTTTTCTCGGCCGAAATGGCTGCCCTGGAGAAGGAACTGAAGGCCTTTCTGTACAAGCACCTCTACCGGCACGCCGAGGTTATGAGGGTGCGCGCGGATGCCGAGCAGATCGTCAAGGATCTGTTCGACGCCTATTTCGCCGATCCGCGCGCCATGCCGGATGGCTGGCGCGAGGGGCTGGATCGGGCCGATGATCGCATCAAGGCGCGCAGCGTCGCCGACTTCCTGGCGGGTATGACCGACACCTACGCGCTCAAGGAACACCGGCGTTTGTTTGAC
>NZ_RZPB01000855.1:0-2368 GCF_003998535.1 Mesorhizobium sp. M7A.F.Ca.AU.002.02.1.1
GTCCTTCTGCGCCACCTCGTAACGCGGATGCAGCGCCGAAAGCTTGACCGAGATGCCGTGGTTCTGCCTGATGTCAGGACCGTTGGAGCCGGAATCGAGCGACGAAATCGCGTCAGCATAGGCCTTGTGATAGCGCAAGGCGTCGGCCTCGGTGCGGGCCGCCTCGCCCAGCATGTCGAAAGAATAGAGATAACCCTTCTGGGTCATCGGCCGGCCGCGCTTGACGGCTTCAGTGATGGTGCGGCCGAGCACGAACTGCTCGCCCATCTCGCGCATGGCGGCGGCCACCGCCTTGCGGATGACCGGCTCGCCCAGCCGCCGCACCATAGAACGCAGCGTGCCCTCGATGCCGCCCTCGCCTTCGTCGAGGACGCGGCCGGTCAGCATCAGCGCCCAGGTCGAGGCGTTGACGAAGATGGAGCTCGAACCGCCCGAATGCGCCGACCAGTCGTGCGGCGCGATCTTGTCGGCGATGAGGTCGTCCATCGTCTCGGTATCGGGCACGCGCAGCAGTGCCTCGGCCAGGCACATCAGCGCCACGCCTTCCTTGGTGGAGAGACCGTACGCGGAGAGGAAGACTTCCATCAGCCTTGGATCCGACGAGCCGCGCACCGCGCGCACCAGATCGGCGGCGCGAGCCGAGATCGCCTTGCGGTCTTTCCCGGAGAGCCCCGTCGCCTCGGCAAGCCGCTTCACGGCCTCGTCTTCGTCGGGCAGGTAGTTGGCGCGGATCTGCTGGCGGATGGCATCGAGCGCTGGCATGGCGGTCCCGTGGATCGAGCAAAGGGGATCGGGCCGGCGGTCACCGGACCGAATGGCGCAAGCTAGCACAAGTGCAAAATTTCGGCCGGTCCAAAGAAATCGACATTGCAGGTCATTCGATCTATCCTAGCGGCATATAATTGACATTTGGACTGCGATTTCGATGACAGAAGACCAATTGGACCGCATAGATCGGAATATCCTGGCCGCACTTGCAAGCGATGGCCGGCTTTCCATGTCAGAACTAGCCGCAAAGGTCGGCCTGTCGAAGACGCCGGTGCAGGCGCGGGTGAAGCGGCTTGAGAAGGACGGCTATATCAGAGGCTACCAGGCGATCGTCGACCGCGAGCGCATGGGCGAAGGCCATGTCGCATTCGTCCAGGTGAAATTGTCCGACACCAGATCCGCCGCGCTCGACGCCTTCAACCGGTCCGTACAGGCTGTGCCGGAGATCGAACAGTGCCACATGATGGCATCGAGCTTCGATTATCTGCTGAAAGTCCGCACCAGGGACATCGCCGCCTACCGCCGCGTCCTCGGCGAGCGCATCTCGGCCCTGCCCCATGTCGCCCAGACCTCGACCTTTGTGGCGATGGAGACCGTGAAGGATCGGTAGATCACTCCGAAAGCGTCTTCAAGAACGCCACCAGAGCAGCGCGTTCTCGGTCTGAAAGCTCCAACGGGTGAACCTCTGATACCCCTTCGACGCTGGGCGCGGCCTTCGCATAGTGCGCCACGACCTCGTCGAGCGACGAAAACTGCCCGGCATGCATATAGGGCGGTCGCGTTGCCGCACCGCGCAGAGACGGCGTCTTGTAGGCGCGGATGAGTTGTGGCGCATTCTTGACCATGAAGCGCAGTTCGCCGCAGGCGGCAACCTCGCCGTCCCGATAGGCGCCAAGGCAGTTGAACGGGTCGGCCTCGACTTGGTGCACGGCATCGATGCGGCCGCGATCCGGCGGCAGGCCCGCAACAGGCGGCACGCCGGTGTTGTGAAAGCTGTTGTCGGTGAAGCGCGGGCCGTTGTGACAGGTCACGCAATTGGCCTTGCCGATGAACAGTTTAAGCCCAAGGATTTCTTGTTTGGAAAAGACAGCATCGCCCTTCGGCTCGGCACCGGTGGCGAGGTCCAGCGCAAAGCGGTCGAAGCGCGCTGGCGTGGGCGCGATCGAGCGTTCGAAGGCGGCAATCGCCTTGCCGATATTGACGAAGACACCGTTGATGGCGTCGCGCTGCGCGCTGCTCATGGCATTCCAGGCTGCTTTCTCGGCATCGTTTCCAAGTGGGCTGGCATTCAACGGCATGCCGGAAAAATCGGGCAGCGGCCCAAAAATGCGCTCATAGCGCTCGCCGAAGCGCGCCTTGATGTAATGCGCGTAGGCAGCGCGGTTTCCCGCCTGCTCCAGTGGATTTTCGAGCGGCGTCAACGCTTGCGCCCACAGGCTGTCGCGACGGCCATCCCAGAAGAACCAGGGATCGTGCGCCACGCCGGCCAGCGGCATGGTGCGCCGGTTGGTGTGGCCGACGCCGACCGCCTGCGGCAGGTCGTCCTGGAACTGGCGGTCGATCTTGTGGCAGGTCGAACAGGATACCGACCCGGCACCGC
>NZ_RZPB01000856.1:0-2366 GCF_003998535.1 Mesorhizobium sp. M7A.F.Ca.AU.002.02.1.1
TGCTGTGGCTGTGCGGCGACGCCGCCCAATCGATCACCGGACAGGCGATTTCCATCTCAGGAGGCGAAACATGGTAGCCGGCCCCCTGCCCGCGCCGTCGAGACCCGGCAAGGACCGCTTGCGTCTGTGGATCAGGCTGCTGCGCGCCTCGCGCACGATCGAGGCCGAGCTGCGCGAGCGGCTGAAGAAGGACTTCAACACCACGCTGCCGCGCTTCGACGTGATGGCAGCGCTTTATCGCGCGCCGGAAGGCATGCTGATGAGCGACCTGTCGCGTTTCCTGCTGGTCTCTAACGGCAATGTCACGGGCATCGTCGACCGGCTGGTTTCGGAAGGACTTGTCGCCCGCGCGCGGCGCAATGGCGACCGCCGCACCTCGATGGTGCGGCTGACCGAGGAAGGCACGCAGGCCTTTGCCGCGATCGCCGCGGCGCATGAAGGCTGGATCGGCGAATTGCTGGGCAAGGTCAGTGAGGACGACGCGCGCCGGCTGACCGGCATGCTGACCTCGTTCCGCAGCAACTGGGAGGGACGCGAATGACCGCAATGGCCGGGCGCAAGCCGAAGCATTTCCTCTGGGAGGTCGAGGGCAGGATCGCCAAGGTCCGGCTCGATCGGCCGGAGCGCAAGAACCCGCTGACCTTCGACAGCTATGCGGAACTCCGCGACACGTTCCGCGACCTCGTCTATGCCGACGATGTCGACGCCGTGGTGTTCCTTTCCAATGGCGGCAATTTCTGCTCCGGCGGCGATGTCCACGACATTATCGGCCCGCTGGTCAAAATGGACATGAAGGAGCTCCTGGTCTTCACCCGCATGACCGGCGATTTCGTCAAGGCGATGCTGAATTGCGGCAGGCCGATCATTGCGGCGGTCGACGGCGTCGCGGTCGGCGCCGGCGCCATCATTGCGATGAGCTCCGACATCCGCATCGCCACGCCGGAAGCCAAGACCGCATTCCTGTTCACCCGCGTCGGCCTCGCCGGCTGCGACATGGGCGCCTGCGCGATCCTGCCGCGCATCATCGGCCAGGGCCGCGCCGCCGAACTGCTCTACACCGGCCGCACCATGACGGCTGATGAAGGCGAACGCTGGGGTTTCTACAACCGGCTGGTCGATGCCGCCGCGCTTGAAGCCGACGCGCTCGACATGGCGGCGCGCATCGTCTCCGGCCCGACCTTCGCGCACGGCATCACCAAGACCCAGCTCAACCAGGAATGGTCGATGGGCCTCGACCAGGCGATCGAGGCGGAAGCGCAGGCGCAAGCGATCTGCATGCAGACCCGCGACTTCGAACGCGCCTACAAGGCGTTCGTGGCCAAGGAAAAGCCGGTGTTCGAGGGGGATTGAGGATGATGCTTTGCGTGGAGACGTTGGCGGGAGGGGGGCGCCGTAGTGCGCAAGGCCTCAATAGCGGGGCCACCAATGCCTGACCGTTCCTTCCTCTCCTGGCCGTTCTTCGAAGACCGCCATCGCGAACTAGCCGAGCACCTCGAGACATGGTGCACGACCAACCTCCCAGTCGATCACCATGATGTCGACGCCGCCTGCCGCGAGCTGGTCAGCAAGCTCGGCCGAGACGGCTGGCTGAAGCCAACGGCGCTCGACACCGACAACCCGGGTCCCCTCGACGTCCGCACTTTGTGCATCACGCGCGAGACGCTCGCCCGCCATGACGGGTTGGCCGATTTCGCCTTCGCCATGCAGGGGCTGGGCACCGGCGCGCTCAGCCTGTTCGGCACGGTGGAGCAGCGGCAATGGCTTTCGAAGACGCGCGCCGGCAAGGCGATATCAGCCTTCGCCCTGTCGGAGCCGCGCTCGGGATCAGATGTCGCCAACACGGAAATGACGGCGACCCGCGACGGCGACAGCTACGTTCTTACAGGCGAAAAAACCTGGATCTCCAATGGCGGCATCGCCGACCTCTATGTCGTCTTTGCCCGCACCGGCGAGGCGCCGGGCGCCAAGGGACTTTCCGCTTTCCTCGTGCCTGGCGACGCCAAGGGCCTTGGCATCGCCGAACGGCTCGAAGTGATCGCGCCGCATCCGCTGGCGCGGCTGTCTTTCGAGCGGGTCCGCCTGCCGGCCACCGCACTGATCGGCAAGCCAGGCGACGGCTTCCGCATCGCCATGTCGGTGCTCGATGTGTTCCGCTCGACCGTCGGTGCGGCGGCACTCGGCTTTGCCCGCCGTGCACTGGATGAAAGCATCAAACGCGTGGCCGAGCGCAAACTATTCGGCGCGCCGATGGCCGAATTGCAAATGGTGCAGGGGCACATCGCCGACATGGCGCTCGATGTCGATGCGGCGGCGCTGCTGGTCTACCGCGCCGCCTCGCGGGTGACGCGGGGCGCACCCATGTCCTT
>NZ_RZPB01000857.1:0-2366 GCF_003998535.1 Mesorhizobium sp. M7A.F.Ca.AU.002.02.1.1
GACAGCTGTCGCCATCGACCACGGCGTTTCTGGCGCAAAGGATCGCTGTCTGGATCGAAGCGGTGGTGAAGTAGGCGACGAAAAAGGGCGACCGAAGCATCGCTTCGGCCGCCCTTTTCTTGTTTCGTCTCGGCAATCAGCCAGCCGAAGCTTGACTGACTGCAGCGCGGTCTGGCTTACGCGGCCCGCGCAGCCGGACGCTTACCGCCGAAGCGGCGCTTGTTGTTGCCCTTGAAGGCCGGCTTGGCGCCGTCCGGCTTGCGCTCGCCGGCGAAGGCCGGCTTGTCGCCGAAGCGCTTCTTGCCAAAGCCGTTGCCCTTGTTCTCGCCACCGGGCCGCCTGCCGTCGCGACGGCCATTGCGGTCGTTGCGGTCATTGGCCGGCTCGAAACGCTCGTTCTTTTCAGCCGGATTGCGCAGCGGATCGGGGCTGCCGAGATGGTCGGCAACGATCGGCAGCTTGGTGCGGATGATGCGCTCGACCTGGCGCAGCTTGCTGTTCTCGGAAGGATCGCAAAGCGTGATCGCGATGCCGTCCATGCCGTTGCGGCCGGTACGGCCGATGCGGTGGACGTAGCTCTCGGCTTCATCCGGCAGGTCGAAATTCACGACATGGCTGATGCCGGGCACGTCGATGCCACGCGCCGCGATGTCGGTCGCCACCAGAATGCGCACCGAGCCGTCGCGGAAATCGTTCAGCGCTTTCTGGCGGGCGTTCTGCGACTTGTTGCCGTGAATGACGGCGGCCTTGAAGCCATCGCGCTCGAGGTCCTTGGTCACCCTGTCGGCACCATGCTTGGTGCGCGAGAAGATGATGACGGACTTCATCGCCTCATCGGCGAGCATCGTCGACAGCACCTGGCGCTTCTGCTTGGTGCGGGCAAAGACGACGCCTTGCACGATCTCGGCCGCTGCCGTGCTTTGCGGCGCGACTTCGACGCGGATCGGGTTCTTCAGCAGGCCCTTGGCCAGTTCGGCGATTTCATTGGGCATGGTCGCCGAGAACAGCACCGTCTGACGATCGGGCGCGGTCGCCTTGGCGATGCGCTTGACGTCGTTGATGAAGCCCATGTCGAGCATGCGGTCGCCCTCGTCGAGCACCAGCCATTTGGTGTCGGCAAGCATGAGGTCGCCCTCACGCACCAGGTCGGTCAACCGGCCGGGCGTTGCGATCAGGATATCGACGCCGGGCGCAACCTTCTTCACCTGGCTGAAGCGCGAGACGCCGCCAAGCACGAGCGCGGTCGAGACATGCGCGCCCTTGGCGAGGATCTTGATCGTGTCCTCGATCTGCACGGCGAGTTCGCGCGTCGGCGCCAGGATAAGCGCACGCGCCGTCTTCGGCCGGCGCTTGGTGCCGAGTGCGATGATCTTCGACAGGATCGGCAGAGCGAAGGCCGCGGTCTTGCCGGAGCCGGTCTGGGCGATGCCGAAAATGTCACGGCCTTCCATCTGCGGCGGGATCGCCTGCGCCTGGATAGGCTTCGGCTCGGTGAAGCCGGCGTTGTGGGTGGCCTTGAGCAGCGCGCCCGTAATACCCAGTGCCGCGAAACCGGTGAGTTCCGCAGTGTTGCTACCGGGCAAAGTGTTTTCGTTGGTCAAAATAATCTTCTTTCACGCGGCTTCTGGCCGCAAACATCGATGGCGGCAGGGCGCAACCTGCCGTCGAACAAATTTTCATGAAACGACAAGGCGGGCGGACGGGTTCGTCCACTCGGCTGCGCTGTCGTGCCCGCAGGCATCATGCCACGGGGCTTTTTCGCCGCTTTGTGATTTACCGGAAAAAGGGCCGATATACCGGAAAGAGGGAAAACAGACGCAACCAGTCTCATTCGTCGAGAAGGCCGGATAAGTCCCGGCCCAAGCGCCTATGCCGCCGCATATGGCCCAGTTCGCCACCAAATGCAAGGGGCGTCATGCTGCAGCGCAGCAAAATCCACGGAGCAAGCGGCGCTTGCGCTCGCTTGCCGGCACGATTACCACGAAATGCCGCTGGCTTGGGAGGTAATCGATGAAGGACGTGCTGAAGGAACTCGAGCGCCGCCGCGAGATCGCCCGCATGGGTGGTGGCCAGGCCCGCATCGATGCCCAGCACAAGAAGGGCAAGCTCACCGCGCGCGAACGCATCGAGGTGTTTCTCGACGAGGGCTCTTTCGAGGAATTCGACATGTATGTCGAACACCGCTCGACCGACTTCGGCATGGAGAAGACCAAGATCGCCGGCGACGGCGTCGTCACCGGCTGGGGCACGGTCAACGGCCGCCCGGTCTATCTCTTCGCCAAGGATTTCACCGTGTTCGGCGGCTCGCTGTCGGAAGCGCATGCCGAGAAGGTCATCAAGGTACAGGAGATGGCGCTGCGCAACCG
>NZ_RZPB01000858.1:0-2338 GCF_003998535.1 Mesorhizobium sp. M7A.F.Ca.AU.002.02.1.1
GCCCGATGGGGATCGACATCCGCGATGGCCAGCAGATGGAATGCATCACCTGCGCGCTGTGCATAGACGCCTGCGACGGGGTCATGGACAAGCTCGGCAAGGAGCGCGGGCTGATCTCCTATGCGACACTGTCCGACTACAACGCCAACATGATGCTGGCGACCGCGGGCGGCTCCAGTTCAGTCAACCCGTCGCAGGTCAGGACCGCTGATGGCCTGTTCTCCGACAAGGTGGCGCATTTCCATATCCGCAAGATCTTTCGGCCACGCACCTACGTCTACATGGGTATCTGGTCGCTGATCGGCCTGGGTCTGCTCTATTCGCTGCTGACGCGCGATCGGCTCGAAGTCAACGTGCTGCATGATCGCAATCCGCAATTTGTCACGCTGTCCGACGGCTCGATCCGCAACGGCTACACCGTCAAGCTGCTCAACATGATCCCCGAGCCAAGGACGATCGTTGTCGCGATTCAAGGCTTGCAGGGCGCCGAGATGAGCGTGGTCGGCGACGACATCCCGGAAGGCCGTTCTTTTGCCATTCCGGTCGAACCCGACCGCCTGAAAATGCTGAAGGTCTTCGTGCGCCAGCCGGCGGATCAAATCCAGGGCACAGCGCAGACCTTCAAGTTCCGTGTCGAGGACAAGGCGAGCTTCGAGGCGGACGAATACACCGCCACCTTCAACGCGCCGGAGACTGCCAGATGACCGCTAACGCTGAAAAACCCCGCGTATTCACCGGCAGGCACATGCTGGCCATCATCCTAGCCTTTTTCGGGGTGGTCATCGCGGTCAATCTGACGATGGCAACGCTCGCCAACACGAGCTGGACCGGCCTTGTCGTCGAAAACACCTATGTGGCGAGCCAGCAGTTCAACAAGAAGGCCGAGGAGGGGCGGGCGCAGGCAGCGCTCGGCTGGACCGGCAAGCTGACCATCGCATGGGGCGAGGTCCGCTATAGCCTTACCGACGCCGTCGGCAAGCCGATTGCCTTGCATGGCGTCAAGGTGCTGTTTCGCCATCCCGCCTACGAGAAAGAGGACAAGGCGGTCAACCTCGCCCTCGCCTCCGGCCAGGAATTCGCAGCCCAGCACATGCCGAAGGATGGCGTCTGGATCGTCGAAGTCGACGCTGACGCCGGTCTGGCCGAGCCCTACCGCGAAGTCCGCAGGATCATGATTTCCCATGGAGCGCTGAAATGAGTTGTTGTGCACCGGGCGCCGAAATGGCGCTTGATCTGGGCAGCACCACGTCGGTCCTGCCGTCTAGTCAAGAGATCAGGCTGGCGAGCCGATCGCTTGGAGATGATCTCCGCCAAACCGATCTTTCGGTGCCGAGCGTTCATTGCGCAGCTTGTATCCAGACGATCGAGACGGCGTTGGGAACGCTCGATCGCGTCGAGAGCGCCCGCGTCAACCTGTCGACGAAACGGGTCTCGGTCCGCTGGCGTGGCGACGAGGTTCCACCGTTCGTCGCCGCGCTTGGACGGCTCGGCTACCAGGCGCATCTCTTCGCCCCCGAGATTGATGAAAAGGACAGGACGCTTTCGGAGTTGATCCGCGCCGTCGCGGTTGCCGGGTTCGCGGCGGGCAATATCATGCTGCTTTCGGTCTCTGTCTGGTCCGGGGCCGAAGGGGCTACCCGCGACCTGTTTCACTGGGTCTCCGCATTGATCGCCATCCCAGCGCTCGCCTTCGCCGGCGGCATCTTCTTCCGCTCGGCCTGGAATGCACTGCGCCACGGCCGCATGAACATGGACGTGCCGATCGCGGTCGGAGTGTCGCTCGCTTACGCCATGAGCCTCTATGAGACGATCAACCATGGCGACCACGCCTATTTCGACGCGTCGGTTTCGCTGCTTTTTTTCCTTTTGATCGGCAGGACGCTGGATCACGTGATGCGCGAACGTGCCCGCACCGCGGTGAAAGGCCTGTCGCAGCTGGCCGCACGCGGCGCCATGGTGCTGCGCGGCGATGGCGCGCGCGACTATCTGCCGGTTGGCGAGATCGAACCGGGGATGCAGCTGCTGATCGCGGCCGGTGAAAGGATCCCCGTCGACGGCAAGATCATCCACGGAGCGTCTGATCTCGACTGCTCGCTGGCCTCAGGCGAAAGCGCGCCGAAAAACGTGGCGCCGGGCGAAGCCGTGCAGGCCGGCGTGCTCAATCTTACCGGCCCGCTGACGATCGAGGCGACCGCCGCCGCGAAGGATTCGTTCCTCGCCGAAATGGTTCGGCTGATGGAAGCCGCAGAGGGCGGTCGCGCGCACTATCGCCGCATCGCTGATCGCGTGTCGGCACTCTACGCGCCCGTGGTTCATCTCACCGCCTTCGTGACATTCC
>NZ_RZPB01000859.1:0-2336 GCF_003998535.1 Mesorhizobium sp. M7A.F.Ca.AU.002.02.1.1
CGACAGGATCAGGCCGCCGGTGCCAAGTTCGGCAACCGAATCATTGGCGAAAGCGGGTGCGGACGACAAGGCCAGCACGGCGGTCAGAACATATCGCAACATGGAAGCCCCCTCGGCTGGAATGCCTGCAGGACCCTAGCCGTTTCAATGTGGCGTTCAAAGCCCTTCCGTATCCGCGGACGCACCAAAGGGAGATGGACTGCGGTCTGGACACGCGCCAGCGCGGTCTGGACACGCGCCAGCGCGGTCTGGACACGCGCCAGCGCGGTCTGGACTAACGGGTTCCGATCGGGCAGGAGTTCGCCCATGCGCAAGCTTCTCGTCATCGGCATCGGCGCCGGCAATCCCGACCACATGACCGTTCAGGCCATATCAGGCCTGAACCAGGCGGATGTGCTGTTCATTCCCGACAAGGGCGCGAAAAAAAATGAATTGGCCGAACTGCGCCGTCAGATCTGCGACCGCTTCGTCACCAATCCGAAGTCGCGGCGCGTCGAATTCGACGTGCCGGTGCGCGACCTCCCGGTAGAAGATGGGCCGGCGCCCTCCTACCGCTCGACCGTCGATGACTGGCATGAAGCCATCGCCGCCATTTACGAAGGCCTGATCCGCGACGAGATTGCAGGCGACGGCTGCGGCGCCTTCCTGATCTGGGGCGACCCTTCGCTCTATGACAGCGCGTTGCGCATCCTTGAGCGCGTGCGCCTGCGAGGCGATGTGGCGTTCGAGCTTGAGGTCATCCCCGGCATCACCGCCGTCCAGGCACTTGCCGCCAGCCACAAGATGGCGCTGAACCGCATCGGCGATTCCGTCCTCATTACCACCGGCCGCCGCCTGACCGAAGAAGGCATGCCGGACAATGCCGGCAGCGCGGTCGTCCTGCTGGACGGCAAATGCGCCTTCAACACGCTGGCCGACAAGGATGTCGTCATCCATTGGGGCGCCTATCTCGGAACGGAAGACGAGATCACCCTCTCCGGCAGGATCGGTGACATCGGCGCAAAGATCGAAAAAGTTCGAGAGGAAGCTCGTCGGCGGAAGGGCTGGATCATGGACAGCTATTTGCTGCGCAAGCCCGAATAGGAAGGCAATAGGGGAGTAAGGCAGTAGGGGAGTAGGTGAATGACGTTTTGTGTTGGAAGACAGCACGCGAATGCCTCCCTACTGCCCTACTGCCCTACTGCCCTACTCCCCTACTGCCCTACTCCCTCACCCAGCCTCAATCTCCGCCTGCAACGCCTCCATATGCGTCGCTGCCGCGGCCGCCGCCGCGCGCTCGATGGCGCGGAAGCGGCTGACCACTGCCAGGCCGACCGCCGTCAACTGTGCGCCGCCGCCCTTGCGGCCGCCGGTCTGTGCCGCCACCAGCGGCTTGCCGAATACCCGGTTCATGTCCTCGACCAGGTCCCAGGCGTGCTTATAGGACATCTCCATGCCGCGCGCGGCGGCCGAGATGGAGCCGAAGGCGGCGATCTGTTCCAGGAGCTTGATCTTGCCCGGCCCGACGCGCCCGTCGGGATCGAGATTTATCCGCAAGCTCAGCGACGGCATCTTTGCTCTCCGCGGTCACATCCCAACATCATACTAGAAGCTCCCTGGCGAAACCGCTATTCCAAAAAGACATAGCGGGATCATCCACCCGTCTCGGGGGGCAGGCCGGCGCCGGTGTTCGCCCGATCGAAGCTCACCGTCTTGATCACCGCGAAAACCTTGCCGCCAAGATGAAGCTTCAGCGCCTGCCGCGACTGTTCGGTGATGCGGGCAAGCACGGTTGCGCCATTGCAGTCGATACCGACCTCGACCGCCGGTCCCTCGCCGGGGCTCATCGCGGTAATGGTTCCCGGCAGGATGTTGAGCGCGCTGAGACCCCTCGGCTTTTCGGTGGCGATCATCACATCGCGGGCGCGGATACGGATGCGCACCGGCGTACCTGTCTTCATCGCCAGCTGTGGCACCCGGAGCTCGCCCGCAGCCGAGCCGAGCACGGTCATGCCGAAACTCTCGTCGTGATGCAGCACCTTGGTGTCCAGCACGGCGCCGCCCTCACCGCGCTCCTCCGCCGGCAACAGGTCGAGCCTTTGCATCACCGCCTCGGTCGGCCCGCTGGCAACGACATTGCCCTGCGCCAGCATCACCACGTCGCTGGCCAGCCGCGCCACTTCGGCGACCGAATGACTGACATAGACGATCGGGATTTTGATCTCGTCGCGCAGCCTTTCGACATAGGGCAGGATTTCGGCCTTGCGCGCCTCGTCGAGCGAGGCCAGCGGTTCGTCCATGAGCAGCAGTCTGGGGCTGGCAAGCAATGCCCGGCCGATCGCCACACGCTGTTTCTC
>NZ_RZPB01000085.1:0-13234 GCF_003998535.1 Mesorhizobium sp. M7A.F.Ca.AU.002.02.1.1
GGCCAGGACATAGCCGAGCGCCACCGTGGCGACGCTCACATCATGTTTTTTGGCTATGTCGCGCATGACGGCAACGGCCGCCCAGGCGCGGTCCTCATTGACCGGCGGGAAGTTGAAGGACGCGCGGCGGCCTTCGCCATTGCCGGGTGCGCCGGGGCCATATTTGCCGGAGAGCAGGCCACCGGCCATCGGCGACCACACCATCAGGCCGAGCTTCTCCTCATTGAGCAGCGGCACGATTTCGCGCTCGAGATCGCGGCCGGCGATCGAATAATAGGACTGCACGGTCTCGAAACGGGCGAAACCCTTGCGCTCGGCGATGCCGAGCGCCTTGGCGATGCGCCATGCCGCCCAGTTGGAGACGCCGACATAGCGGACCTTACCGCTGGCAACGAGATCGTCGAGCGCCCGCAGCGTTTCGTCGATCGGCGTCACGGTGTCGGTGCCGTGCAACTGATAGAGATCGATATGGTCGAGTTGCAACCGCTCCAAGCTGGCATCGACCGAATCCATGATGTGGCCGCGTGACGAGCCGCGCTGGTTGGGGCCTTCACCCATGGCGCCATGCGCCTTGGTGGCGATGACCACATTCTGCCTGTTGACCTTGAGATCCCTGAGCGACTGGCCGAGCAACCGTTCGGATTCGCCAAAGGAGTAGACGTCGGCCGAATCGAAGAAATTGACGCCGGCGGCAAGCGAATGGGCAACGATCTCGTTGACGCCCTTCTGGTCGAGGCTGGCGATCAGGCCCCATTGGGCATTCTGGCCGGCGGCGCCGAAGGTCATGGTGCCGAGGCACAGTTCGGAGACGAACATCCCCGTATTTCCAAGCTGGTTGTAGCGCATGGTGGCGGCTCCAGAGAGTTTGTGACGACCCAAAGCAAATAGGAACGGTACGTTTCGTTTCCAGTCCTGGAGCAACGAGCCTGTCGGATTGGCCCAAAGGCCGTTGCGTCTCAGCGAGTGCCGAAGATCGCCGAACCGACGCGGACGCTGGTGGCGCCGAAGGCGATTGCTGTTTCGTAGTCGCCGGACATGCCCATTGAGAGTTTGGCGACGTCGGCTTCCTTGCTAAGCTTCTCCAACAGCGCAAAATGCGGACCGGGATTCTCGTCGGCCGGCGGGATGCACATCAGGCCTTCGATGGCGAGGCCGTGCACGTCGCGGCAGCGGGCGACGAAGGCCACGGCGTCGCGGGGCTCGATGCCGGCCTTCTGCGGCTCGGAGCCGGTGTTGACCTGGACATAGAGTTTTGGCGCGCGGCCCTGTTTGGCGATCTCCTTGGCGAGTTCGGCGGCGATCTTCTCGCGATCGACCGTCTCGATGACGTCGAACAGTGCTACCGCTTCCCTAGCCTTGTTGGATTGCAGCGGGCCGATCAGATGCAGTTCGATGTCGGGAAATGCGTCCTTCAGATCAGGCCATTTGGCTTGCGCCTCCTGCACCCGGTTCTCGCCGAAGACGCGCTGGCCGGCTTCGATGACCGGGCCGATGTCGGCGGCATCAAAGGTCTTTGAGACCGCGACCAGGATCACGGCGCCGGCTTCGCGGCCGGCCTCGCGTTCGGCGGCGGCGATCTTCGCCTTGACCGCGAAAAATTGCTGAACGGCGTCACCCATATGCAAATCCTGCTGTTTTGACCGGCGTTTTTGTCAGACGCGGTACCCATATGGTTGACGGGTTTGCCAAACCATGGTGAACACCCGGACCACATTCCCTGAACTGCCGAGCCATCGCCCGCAGTTCGCGCATGCTTTTAAGTGAAAAACGTCCCATGGCAACCGAACGATACAATCCGCGCGCGTCAGAGCCCAAATGGCAGAAGGCCTGGGACGCCAAGAAGCTGTTCGAAGCGCACAATGACGATCCGCGCCCGAAATACTACGTGCTGGAGATGTTCCCCTATCCGTCGGGGCGCATCCATATCGGTCATACCCGCAATTACACGATGGGCGACGTGGTGGCGCGCTACAAGCGGGCCAAGGGCTTCAACGTGCTGCACCCGATGGGCTGGGACGCCTTCGGCATGCCGGCCGAAAACGCGGCGATGCAGAATAAGGTCCACCCCAAGGAGTGGACCTACCAGAACATCGCCACCATGCGCGAGCAGCTCAAGGTCATGGGGCTGTCGCTGGACTGGGCGCGCGAATTCGCCACCTGCGACGTCGATTACTACCACCGCCAGCAGATGCTGTTCCTCGACTTTGTCGAGAAGGGGCTGGTGACGCGCAAATCCTCCAAGGTCAACTGGGATCCGGAGGACATGACGGTGCTTGCCAACGAGCAGGTCATCGACGGGCGCGGCTGGCGCTCGGGCGCGCTGGTCGAACAGCGCGAACTGACGCAGTGGTTCTTCAAGATCACCGACTTCGCCCAGGATCTGCTGGATTCGCTCGAAGGCCTCGACGAATGGCCGGAAAAAGTGAAGCTGATGCAGCAGAACTGGATCGGCCGCTCGGAAGGCCTGCTGATCCGTTGGCCTCTGGCCGACGCCTCCGATGGCGAGCATGAGTTGGAAGTCTATACGACAAGGCCCGACACCATCTTCGGCGCTTCCTTCATGGCTGTCGCCGCCGATCATCCGTTGGCCAAGAAGGCCGCTGCGCACAATCCGGCACTGGCGAAGTTCATCGAGGATATCGGCCATATGGGCACCTCGGTGGCGGCGCTGGAGACAGCTGAGAAGAAGGGTTTTGACACCGGCCTCCGCGTCGTCCATCCGTTTGACGACAACTGGACGCTGCCTGTCTATGTCGCCAATTTCGTGCTGATGGAATACGGCACCGGCGCCATTTTCGGCTGCCCGTCCGGCGACCAGCGCGACCTCGACTTCGCCAACAAATACGGCCTGCCGGTGATTCCGGTGGTGATGCCGGAAGGCGAGAATCCGGCGACGTTCCAGATCATCGATGAAGCCTATGTCGATGACGGCGTGATGATCAATTCGCGCTTTCTCAACGGCTTGAAGCCGGATCAGGCTTTCGACGAAGTCGCCAAACTGCTGGAGCAGAAGACGATCGGCAACCGGCCGATGGCCGAGCGCAAGGTGAATTTCCGTCTGCGCGATTGGGGCATTTCGCGCCAGCGCTACTGGGGCTGCCCTATCCCGATGATCCATTGCGAGGCTTGCGGCGTGGTGCCGGTGCCGAAGGCGGACCTGCCGGTGAAGCTGCCCGACGATGTCGATTTCGACCGCCCGGGCAATCCGCTCGACCGTCATCCGACATGGCGGCATGTGAAATGTCCGCAATGCGGCAGGGATGCGCGGCGCGAAACCGACACGATGGACACGTTCGTCGACTCGTCGTGGTATTTTGCCCGCTTCACCGCGCCGTGGGCACATGAACCGACCGATCCCAAGGCGGCCAACGAATGGCTGCCGGTCGACCAGTATATTGGCGGGATCGAGCACGCGATCCTGCATCTGCTCTATTCGCGCTTCTTCACCCGCGCCATGCGCGAGGCCGGCCATGTCGATCTGGCCGAGCCGTTCAAGGGCCTGTTCACGCAAGGCATGGTGGTGCACGAAACCTATCGTGTTGGCTCGGCATCGAACGGCCGCTGGCTGGCGCCCACCGAAGTTCGGCTGGACGACGTTGACGGCAAGCGCAGCGCCATCGAGATCGCCACCGGCGAGACCGTCTCCATCGGCCCGCTGGAAAAGATGTCGAAGTCGAAGAAGAACACTGTGAGCCCGGAAGACATCACCGATGGCTACGGCGCCGATACGGCGCGCTGGTTCATGCTGTCGGATTCGCCTCCCGAGCGCGATGTCGAGTGGACCGACGATGGCGCCGCCGGCGCGCATCGCTTCATCCAGCGCATCTGGCGCCTGGTGTCGACGGCGGCCGAAACACTGGCCGGCATCAAGCCCGTGGCGGCCAGCAGCGGCGAGGCCGCGGTGGTTTCCAAGGCCGCGCACAAGATACTCAAGGCGGTCGGAGAGGATATCGAGAAGCTCGCTTTCAACCGCGCCATCGCCCGCATCTACGAACTGGCCAACGCGCTGACCACGCCGCTTAACGAGGTGGCAGAAGGCAAGGCCGATGCAGCGCTGAAAGGCGCCTGCCGGCAGGCGGTGGAGATTCTCGTGCATCTGATCGCGCCGGTCATGCCGCATCTGGCCGAGGAGTGCTGGGCAACGCTCGGCGGCACCGATCTCGTTGCCGAACGGCCTTGGCCGGTCTTCGATCCGGCGCTGGTCGTCGACAACGAAGTCACCTATCCGGTACAGGTCAACGGCAAGAAGCGGGGGGATTTGACAATTGCCCGCGACGCGGACCAAGGTGCGGTCGAAAAAGCGGTATTGGCTCTCGACTTCGTGCAGAAAGCACTCGAAGGGAAGGCTCCGCGCAAGGTGATCATCGTGCCGCAGAGGATCGTCAATGTCGTTGCCTGATCGGGAAAAGACAGAGTTGAGCCATTTGCTGCGCCGCATGGCGCTTGCCGGCCTGATAGGTTCGCTCGCGCTTGTCTCGGCCTGCACGGTGCGGCCGCTCTATTCGAGCGCGCCACTGTCGGGTTCGCAGGCCAGTGCCAGTGCCGAACTGGCGTTGATCGGCATCAAGCCGGTCAATACGCGTTACGGCCAACAGGTGCGCAACAATCTCATTTTCGGGTTTGGACGAGGCGCCGGCGAGCCGGCCTCGCCGGCCTATTCGCTCAATCTCGGCGTGACCGAAGCGGTCGAGTCCGCGGCACTTGTGCAGGTCGGAACCGACGAAGACGAGCCGACCGCCGGTTCCGTGACGCTGACCGGCAGCTATACGCTGGCCGATGCGAAGACCGGCGTGGTGATCGCATCCGGCAAGCGTTCGATCACCTCGTCCTTCGACAGGCCGCGTCAGGAATTCGCCGCATACCGGGCGCAGATCGACGCCGAGAATCGCGCGGCGCGAGAGTTGGCGGAAGCGCTGCAGCTGTCCATTGCCCAGGACCTTGTCCGGCACGGCAAGACCGGCTAGCGCACCTCATCTGCTTCACGAAAACGGTCTGGCGCCCCAGGCATGACGGGATGATCGTGGGATCATGACCAGATTCCCGAACAGAGCCAGATTCTGAACAGAGATTGGCCGAAGAGACCCATCGGCCTGCTATGGCACAGCGAGTAGATCGCGCCACCGCGGTGGGTGCGGCGAGGCGACGATCGTGCCGCGTCGCTCGCGAAGATTTTGGCGCTCAGGATCGTAGGCGACCCATCCGGGAAGCAACTGTTAACCACTCGCTCCCTATTGCTCGGCAGACATTTCAGAGTGAGTCTTGAGAATGGAAGCCAAGCGTTTTTCCCGGGTCAATTTGTCGACGGCCGCACCGCCTGATGATCCCGAGGGGAAGCGCTTCGAGAGCATCGGCGACAGGGGTGATCAGCGAAGTTCTTCCGCCGCAGGCGCCCTTGATCGTATGGCTCGCAAGGAGCCGGACGGTCGGCAGCCCGCCACACGCCAGGCCGGCTATTCCGCGCCTATGGTCGATCTCGGCGGCAACAAGCGGCCCTATATGGAGCCGCGGAGTGGCTCGGACGACACGCCTTCGAAAATCGGCGATATCGAGAGCCCTGCCTGGCAGGAATATTTCTTCCTTGCACCCAACGTGCGTTTTACACGCACGCCGGATTATGAGGCCAGGAAGCATCATCCGCAGCACGAGCGTGTCGTCGAACACGGCGCGACGCGCCCGGCACAGCAAGCCGTTGCGCAACCCATGGTCGGCAGGGCGTCCTCCGCGCCCTCGCTCCTGGCATTGCCGGCGTCGGTGAAAAGCCCTGCCTCCCAGCCGCAGACCGGGCACGCCACGCAAGGGCCACTGCCGCCGGCTGCTGCTTTTGTCCCGTCCGTGCGCGCCAGGGAGAGGGTGCCAGCCGTTGCGCCGGTGCCGCCGAGGACGGTCGCAACGAGACGGGCATCCGCGCGTGCGTCCGTTGCTCCGGGCGCCCCGATCAAAACCGAAAGGCTGCGCTGGCCCTATCTTTCGGATCATGCCTTCTTCGAGGCTATGGCACCCTATCTGGTCGACGTTTCGCCGCCGGCCCGGCAAACCGGTTCAGCGTCGCCTGCGCCGCTCGCCGCAGCGCCAGTCACCACTATGCCGATCGACATCCGTCCGACGACAGGGACCGATGCCACCGCCTTGTTTCGTGTCATCGACTGCCTGCCGGGCCAGGCCTTGAAGCCGTTGCCGGATGTTTGGCCGGCCAATTCGAACCAGGCCGTCGCCCAACCTGACGTGCCGGCGAGCAATGCGCCGTCGCCGGTCCAGCCTGTCGCAATTCCAGCCGCCAAAAGCGTCGCCGTTTCCGCGCCGGCCGCGCCAAGTGCGAACGTCCCTGCCAAGGCCGTTGGCGCCCGCTCTGCACGCTTGCCTGGGGCTGGAAAGGTCGTGCTGTCAACCGCGGGCGATCCCTATGAGCTTCCCTCGGAAGAGCTGTTGCAGCAGCCACCGGAGGGACAAGGCTTCTACATGTCGCAGGAGCGGCTCGAGCAGAACGCGGATCTGCTGGAAAGCGTGCTCGAAGACTTCGGCGTGCGTGGCGAGATCATTCATGTTCGTCCCGGCCCGGTCGTCACGCTCTATGAATTCGAGCCGGCGCCGGGCGTCAAATCTTCTCGCGTCATCGGGCTTGCCGACGATATCGCCCGCTCCATGTCGGCGATTTCGGCGCGCGTCGCCGTCGTGCCCGGCCGCAACGTCATCGGCATCGAGCTTCCGAACGAGATGCGCGAAACCGTCTATTTCCGGGAACTGATCGAATCCGAGGGCTTCCGCAAGACAAGCTGCAAGCTGGCGCTGTGTCTCGGCAAGACGATCGGGGGTGAGCCGGTCATCGCCGAGCTGGCGAAGATGCCGCATCTGCTCGTGGCCGGAACCACCGGCTCCGGCAAGTCGGTCGCCATCAACACCATGATCCTGTCGTTGCTCTATCGGCTGAAGCCGGAAGAATGCCGGCTGATCATGGTCGATCCCAAAATGCTCGAACTCTCTGTCTATGACGGCATCCCGCATCTTCTGACGCCCGTCGTCACGGATCCCAAGAAAGCCGTCACGGCGCTCAAATGGGCGGTGCGCGAAATGGAGGACCGGTATCGCAAGATGGCGCGGCTCGGTGTGCGCAACATCGACGGCTACAACGAGCGCGCCGCCCAAGCCCGCGACAAGGGCGAAACCGTCGTCATGACGGTGCAGACCGGCTTCGAAAAGGGCACCGGCGAACCGCTTTTCGAACAGCAGGAAGTAGACCTGGCGCCGATGCCCTACATCGTCGTCATCGTCGACGAGATGGCCGACCTGATGATGGTCGCCGGCAAGGAGATCGAAGGCGCCATCCAGCGTTTGGCGCAGATGGCGCGTGCTGCCGGCATCCACCTGATCATGGCAACGCAGCGTCCCTCGGTCGACGTCATCACGGGCACGATCAAGGCCAATTTCCCGACCCGGATTTCCTTCCAGGTGACGTCGAAGATCGACAGCCGCACCATCCTGGGCGAGCAGGGCGCCGAGCAGCTGCTCGGCCAGGGCGACATGCTGCACATGATGGGTGGCGGGCGCATTTCGCGCGTGCATGGGCCGTTTGTCTCCGACGCGGAGGTAGAGCACGTCGTGGCGCATCTCAAGGCGCAGGGCCGGCCTGAATATCTGGAAACCGTGACCGCCGACGAGGATGAGGAAGAAATCGACGAGGACCAGGGCGCGGTCTTCGACAAGGGATCGGTTGCAGCCGAAGACAGCGATGCGATCTACGACGAGGCGGTCAAGGTGGTGGTGCGCGACAAGAAGTGTTCGACCTCCTACATCCAGCGCCGCCTCGGCATCGGCTACAACCGCGCCGCATCCCTGGTCGAGCGTATGGAAAAGGAAGGATTGGTCGGCGCACCCAACCATGTTGGCAAACGCGAAATCATCATGGGCCGGCGCCAGCCGGCGACCGTGCCTGAGGATGACGGCGCGGACTGAGCGACCCCGGCCGTTATGGGATCATGCTTCAGGGGATGCTTCAGCTGCGGGTCAAGCTCGTGAATTCCATCACCTATCCCAGCCTAAACCTTAAGCATCTACACTAGCGGTTAGTGACGGCCTTTCCAATGCTGACGACCACATAGGATAACCAGCCAATGACATGCCCGAAGAAATAGATGCACAGTCCCAAATATGTAAGCAACGCAATCACAAATAGCTTCTCACCTAACGCAACATTCGTCACGAAGCCTTGAGGCAACAGGGCAAGAATCCAACCGAAGTGAAGGCCCCAGCTACACCCCCATTGACCACACGTCCGGTTGGCACTCAGCACCGTTGCGCCAAGCCACACGACCGAAATCACTATGAAACTCACCCACGAATAACGTTTGTCCCGAATGAGGCCGTAGATTGAAAATGCCTTTGCGAAAGCGAGTCCTATTGATGCAAGAACAGAAAAGGCGATTGAGATTAGAAGGCTCATGTTCGACCCAGTAGCTAAAACATCGAAGCTACAGCCAGCACCTTTACAAAGGGTTCGACCAAGTCATCGTTTTTTAAGTTCGTCGAAGGGCATCTCTCTAGCGTGATATCCAGGGTATGCTTCAGCAGCGTGTCGATCTGGTGAACTCGATCAAATATCCTGTTTTGAACTTGTCGCTCTCGATTTCAGCTGGATGCAATGCTGCGATGCAGTAAAGCCAAAAGAGCTAGTGCAAGGCACCCAAAAACAAAGACATGGAAAGTCACCCCACCCGCAGCACATAAAAAAGACCGGTTGCCCGGTCTTTTTTCACTGCAAGCGCATTGGCTTCAGCCGATCGCCATCTCAGCCAATCGATTGGCCGGTCTTGGCCCAGTCGGCGAGGAAGGCGGCGAGGCCCTTGTCGGTCAGCGGATGGTTGACCAGGGCCTTCAGGGTCGCCGGCGGCGCGGTCACGACATCGGCGCCGATGAGTGCCGCCTGCTTGACGTGGTTCACGGTGCGCACCGAGGCGACGAGGATCTCGGTCTGGAAATCGTAATTATCATAGATCTGCCGGATTTCCTGGATCAGCTCCATGCCGTCGATGCCGATGTCGTCGATGCGGCCGACGAAGGGCGAGATGAACGAGGCGCCGGCCTTGGCCGCCAGCAGCGCCTGGTTGGCCGAAAAGCACAGGGTGACGTTGACCAGGCGGTTCATCTCGGTGCGGATCGTCTTGCAAGCCTTGAGACCGTCCAGCGTCAGCGGCACTTTGATGCAGACATTGTCGGCGATCTTGGCCAGAACCTTGGCCTGCTGCATCATCTCGGAATATTCGGTGGCGGTGACTTCAGCCGAAACCGGACCCTTGACGATGTCGCAAATCTGTTTGGTGACCTCGGCGATCTTGCCGCCGGATTTGAGGATCAGCGACGGATTGGTGGTGACGCCGTCGAGCAGCCCCAGATCGTTCAGCTCACGGATATCCTTGACGTCGGCGGTGTCGACAAAAAATTTCATGGCGGGTCTCCTGAAGATTTTCATGTGCATGTCATGCACATTTGGGGTCGGCCTTTGATCTAGACCAAAGTCAGGGCAAGGTCACGCCTCATGATCGAAGATTCGCCCTTTGTCGCAGCCGCACCGGTGCTGGTGCCGATGCCCGCCGAACGCCCCTACACCTACGCCGTGCCGGCCGGCATGCGCGTGGTGCCGGGCTCGATCGTGCGTGTGCCGCTCGGGCCGCGCCAGGTCGCCGGCATCGTCTGGGATGGCGCGGTCGAGAAGGTCGACGCGAAAAAGCTGCGTCCTATCGAACAGGTCTTCGACTGCCCGCCGATCGACCGCGCGATGCGCCGTTTCGTCGACTGGGTGGCGCAGTACACGCTATCGCCGCCCGGCATGGTGGCGCGCATGCTGCTCAGGGCGCCGGAGGCTTTCGACCCCGAACCGTGGATCGAGGGGTTGCAGCGCACGCTTCTCGCACCTGACCGGATGACGGGCGCCAGGCAGCGCGTGCTGGAGACGGCCGAAGGCGGCCTTGCCTGGACGCGCTCCGGCCTCGCTCACGCCGCCGGCGTGTCCTCGACGGTGATCGACGGCCTGAGGGCGCAAGGCGTGTTCGAGACCGTGATGATCCCGCCGCGCCCGGTGGTGGCCGCGCCCGATCCCGGCTACGCTATTCCGGAACTGATGCCGGACCAGGGCGCCGCGGCGCAGATGCTGCGCGCCAATGTCGCAGCCGGCGTGTTCAACGTCGCGCTGCTCGACGGCGTCACCGGATCCGGTAAGACCGAGGTCTATTTCGAGGCTGTGGCGGCTGCGCTCGACCAGGGCAGGCAGGTGCTGATCCTGCTGCCGGAAATCGCGCTGACGCATGCCTTTCTCGAGCGCTTCCAGCAGCGCTTCGGCGCCAAGCCGGGCGAATGGCATTCCGACCTGCCGCCGCGGATGCGCGAGCGGGTTTGGCGGCAAGTGGCGGAGGGCGGCGTGCGGGTCGTCGCCGGCGCGCGCTCGGCGCTGTTCCTGCCGTTCAAGGAGCTCGGCCTTATCGTCGTCGACGAGGAGCACGACCCTGCCTACAAGCAGGAGGACCGCGTCTTCTACAATGCGCGCGACATGGCGGTGGTGCGCGGCCATATCGGCAGCTTCCCCGTGGTGCTGGCGTCGGCGACGCCGTCGGTCGAAAGCCGGGTCAATGCCAGCCAAGGTAAATATAACAGGGCGGTGCTTTCCGCTCGCTTCGCCGAGGCGGCGCTTCCGCATCTGAAGGCGGTCGACATGCGGCGTGCGCCGCCGGCGCGTGGCGGTTTCCTGTCGCCGGTGCTGCTCGACCAGATGCGCCAGACGCTGGAGAGGAAGGAGCAGTCGCTGCTGTTCCTCAACCGGCGCGGCTATGCGCCGCTGACCCTGTGCCGGGTCTGCGGCCATCGTTTCGGCTGCCCGGTCTGCTCGGCCTGGCTGGTCGAGCACCGGTTTCGCGGGCAACTGGTCTGCCATCATTGCGGGCACAATGAGCGCCGCCCCGAAGCCTGCCCGGAATGCGGCACGCTCGATCATCTGGTCGCCTGCGGACCGGGTGTCGAGCGCATCGCCGAAGAGGTCGTGACGCATTTCCCCGACGCGCGCACCATCGTCTTGTCGTCAGACCTGATGGGCGGCGTGCGGCGGCTGCGGCTGGAGCTGGAGGCGATCGCCGACGGCGAGGCCGATATCGTCATCGGCACGCAGCTCGTCGCCAAGGGCCACAATTTCCCTAATATGACCCTGGTCGGCGTCGTCGATGCCGATCTCGGCCTTGCCAACGGCGATCCACGCGCCGCCGAACGCACATTCCAGTTGCTCAGCCAGGTGACAGGCCGCGCCGGCCGCACCGGCAAGAAGAGCCTTGGACTGCTGCAGACCTTCCAGCCCGACCATCCGGTGATGCGGGCGATCGTCTCCGGCGACGCCGAGGCTTTTTACGAGCGCGAGATTGCCGAGCGCGAACGGGCCGCCCTGCCGCCCTTCGGCCGGCTCGCCGGCGTCATCGTCAGCGCGGTGACGCGAGCGGAAGCCGAGGGCCATGCACGCGGCCTGCGCCGCGCAGCACCCGAGGCGTCAGATCTGTTCGTGCTGGGTCCAGCCGAGGCGCCGCTGTCCCTGCTCGGCGGCCGCCACCGCTTCCGCCTGCTGATCCAGGGCGAACGGCGCGCCGACATGCAAGGTTTTATCAGGGCCATGCTGGCCAACGGGCCGAAGCAACGCGGCTCGGTCCGGGTGCAGGTCGACGTCGACCCGCAGAGTTTTTTGTAAGGTTGCGCTTTCAGCGATAGGTTGCCCGCAAGCCAGCGAGATGTGGAAACTCATATGAAGACCCTTGGCCTGCTCGGCGGCATGAGCTGGGAATCGACCGCCATCTACTATCGCCTGCTCAACGAGATCGTGCGCGAACGGCTGGGTGGGCTGCATTCCGCGAAACTGCTTCTGTGGTCGTTCGACTTTGCCGAAATCGCCGAGCGGCAGCATCACGGCGACTGGGACGGTGCCGGCGTGCTCCTCGTAGAAGCGGCGCGCAAGCTTGAGGCCGGCGGCGCGGAAGGTCTGCTTTTGTGCACCAACACCATGCACAAACTGGCCGATCAGGTGCAGGCGTCGGTGTCGATCCCGCTGATCCACATCGCCGATGCCACCGCAGTGGCGGTCAAGCGTGCCGGAATGCAGCGTCCGGCGCTGCTGGCGACGCGCTTCACCATGGAGCAGGATTTCTACAAGGGCCGGCTCGCTGACAGATTTGGCTTGGACCCCGTGGTGCCGGATGCGGCCGGGCGCGACATGGTCCATCGCGTCATCTACGACGAGTTGTGCCAGGGCATGGTCAAGGAGACTTCAAAGGCGGCCTATATCGCCGAGACCGAACGCCTGCGCCGCGAAGAGGCGGCCGACAGCGTCATCATGGGCTGCACCGAGATCACCATGCTCATCGGCCAGCAGGATTTCGACATCCCGGTCTTCGACACGACGCGCATCCATGTCGAGGCGGCTGTGGAATTCGCGCTCGGTTGATGCGCGCTGCCTAAAGTACCTGGACCCATCTGGCGCGGGGGCTTTCCTCCGTTAGAATGCCCGGAATTTCAAAACAGGCATCTCGAGGGGACAAGATGGATTTTGCGCTTCCATGGCCGACGAGCCAGGGCGAATGGCTGGCTTGGTCGAGCGCCGTCTTCACGGTGCTGCTCGGGCTTTTGTTCTTCCTGGCGCCGGGTCTCGCCTTTCGTGCCCTGCGCCTGCAGGTCAAGCCAGAGAAGGCTGCGGCGATCGCCGAGGGGCGCGGCAGGATGTCGGGCTTTTATCTGGGTGTCGGCCTGTGCTGTATCCTGCTGGCGCAGCCGCTGATCTACATGGCGCTTGGCTTCTCCTGGCTGTTCACTGCCTTCGGCCGGCTGCTGTCGATGATGTCTGATGGCGCCAACACGCCTTTCAATTGGGTTTCCATTGTGCTGGAATTGGTCCTGGCGGCGTTGCCGCTCGCCTTCGCCTTCGGCTTTCTGCCCTGAATCATTGGGTATTCCGCGATCGAAGACGGGCGACTTTCGCCGGATGCGACAATAGTGCCTGAAAACCATGCGGAACGACGCATTGCGGTCTTAAAATGCCTGTGCTAGACGGCAATCGACTTTCGGCCGGGGATAGCGGAAGCCGCGCCTCCGTGCTCGAAAAAATGCAGTAAGGTCAAAGATTTAGCCAGAGTTTTTGCTCGCGCCAACAATCTACGGCCTGTCAGACAAGAGAAAAGACGGTCCGTGGCTCAATCGTCATCGCCAATCTCAGGTGTCGCAG
>NZ_RZPB01000860.1:0-2319 GCF_003998535.1 Mesorhizobium sp. M7A.F.Ca.AU.002.02.1.1
ACGGTGCGCTGGTCGGCATCATCACCGATGGCGACATCCGCCGTCACATCGGCAGCAATCTGCTGGCGATGACGGTGGATCAGGTGATGACAAGAGGTCCGAAGACCGCGACGCCGGACACGCTGGTGGCAACGGCGCTGCAGACGATCAACAATTCAGCCATCACCAGCCTGATGGTGGTGGAGGGCCGGAAACCAGTCGGCCTCATCCACCTGCATGATCTGCTGCGTATCGGCGCCGCCTGAACGTTCAGACCGCCTCGACGGTCAGTTCCAGATCCGTATCGGCCGCACCCGTCACGCGCACTTGCGTGCCGGCCGGCAGGTCAGGGCCGGAGACACGCCACAGTGTGTCGCCCAGCTTGATGCGGCCGCGCCCGTCACGGATCGGTTCGGCAAGTGTCGCCATCCTGCCGACCATCTGCGCGCCGCGCCGGTTGAGCAGCGGCTGATCGGTCGGGTCGTTGCGGCTGCCGACCAGCTTCTTGCCGACATAGGCCGAGACCAGCGACAGCGCCAGGAAGGCGAGGACCTGGACCTGCCATGTCCAGAAGCCGGTGTCCCAGATCAGCAGCGACACAGCGCCGATGATCAGCGCGGCGATGCCGATCCACAGCATGAAGATACCCGGCGCGATGATTTCCATCACCAGCAGGACGAAACCGAGAACCATCCAGTTCCACGGGCCGAGTTCGGAAACGATGCGGTCGATCATTGGTTTCGACCTCAGTTGTCGGTTGGGCGAACGACCGGCGGGCGCGCGGCCTGCCTCTGCGAGCCGGTCGTGCCCTCGCTGCGGAAGACTTCCTTGGCGATCTCGCCAATGCCGCCGAGCGAACCGATCAGCGACGATGCCTCGAAGGGCATCAGCACGATCTTGCTGTTGGTCGCAGTGCCGATCTTGCCCAACGCTTCGGTGTATTTCTGGGCAACGAAGTAGTTCAGCGCCTGCACATCGCCTTTGGAGATCGCTTCCGACACAACCTGGGTGGCGCGGGCCTCCGCCTCGGCCGAACGTTCGCGCGCCTCGGCATCGCGGAAGGCGGCTTCCTTGCGGCCTTCGGCCTCGAGGATCTGCGACTGCTTGAGGCCTTCGGCGGCAAGGATCTGGGCGCGCTTGTTGCGTTCCGCGGTCATCTGCCGGCCCATCGATTCGATAAGGTTGGCCGGCGGGTTGATGTCCTTGATTTCGACGCGGGTGATCTTGATGCCCCACGGGTGGGCCGCTTCGTCGACGACGCGCAGCAGGCGCTCGTTGATGGCGTCGCGGTTCGACAGGAGTTCATCGAGATCCATCGAACCCATGACGGTACGGATGTTGGTCATCGTCAAATTGAGGATGGCGTTCTGCAGGCCGGAAACCTGGTAGGCGGCCTGAGCGGCGTTGAGGATCTGGAAAAAGGCGATGCCGTCGACACCGACAATGGCGTTGTCGCGGGTGATGATTTCCTGGCTTGGAACGTCGAGCACCTGCTCCATCATGTTCATCTTGGCGCCGATGCGGTCGATGAACGGGTAAATGAAATTGAGACCCGGGCTCAGTGTCTTGGTGTAACGGCCAAAGCGCTCCACCGTATAGTTGTAGCCTTGCGGGATTGTCCTGATGCCTTTGATCAGCAGCACCAATACCAGAAGGGCAAGTGCACCAACCGCAATATCGAAACCACTGAAATCCATTTGGCTCTCCCTCAGACGAAGGCCGCACAAGCCATTCTCGCGCGGCCGACTTCACCAAAGACTTAAGTGTGTTTCAGATGCGTTACAATCAGGTGATGACGGATTGTTTGCGGGTGCGATCAGCGGTTGAAGGCAAACAATCTTGCATCCGTGTCCTCCAGCCCGTTGATCGAAGCCGGGACAATCTCGGAAGCGATCTGCGAGAAGGTGATGCCGTTGCCGCCGTAGCCCATCACTGCATAGATGCGCGGGTGGCGGGGAATGGCGCCGATATAGGGCAGGCCGGTGGTTGTGGTGCCGAACGAACCGGTCCAGGCAAAATCGGGCCTGGTGTCGAGATGCGGAAATACCAGGCCGAGCTCCTCGGCGATGCGTGTGCTCTTGTCGGCGATCAGCTCGTCGCGCCGCGCTTCGTCGACAAAATCCTCGTCCTCGCCGCCGCAAATGACCCGGCCGTCGATCGTCGTGCGCATATACAGATACGGCGCCGACGCTTCCCAGATGAACGCTGCGTCCGGCCAGAGCTTTCGCGGTTGCGGGCATGTTGCGATCGCCCATGTCGAGATGATCCGGTGGGCCGCGGCCGGCACGATCTCCACAAGTTCGTAGCCGGTGGCCAGAACAACATGTCGCGCGGTTATGG
>NZ_RZPB01000861.1:0-2311 GCF_003998535.1 Mesorhizobium sp. M7A.F.Ca.AU.002.02.1.1
GTACAATTCTTCACTGAATTCGGCCCGTGCCGGCGTTCGCGTCACCGACGAGGGTGTCGCCATCGCCAAGTCGGGCTACCGCCCGGTTGTCACCGGCTCGGCGGATATCGATTATTCGAGCAGCCATCTCAACGGCACCAATTCAAGCGTGCGGCTGACCACCGGCAATTTTGGCGTTCAGATCAACCAGACGCTGTTCGACGGCTTTCAGACCAGGAACAATGTCGCTGCCGCCGAAGCGCAGGTCCGGGCCTCGGTCGAAAGCCTGCGCAACACTGAAGAGGGCATCCTGTTCAGCGCGGCGCAAGCGTATATGAACGTGATTCGCGACCGGCAGGTCGCCGTGCTGACCGAGCAGAACCTGCAGTTCCTGACCGAAACGGCGCGCGCGGCGCGTTCGCGCTTCGAAGTTGGCGAAGGCACGCGCACCGATGTCGCCCAGGCCGACGCTTCGCGCGCCGCCGCGGTGGCGTCGCTGAGTGCTGCCCGGGCGCAGGCGCTGGCAAGTGCGGCGCTCTATCGCCAGATCGTTGGCGACGAGCCGGGCAAACTCAAGGGCGCTTCGCCGGTGGCAAAGCTGTTGCCGTCGAGCCTCGCCGCCGCCGTCGGGGTGGCCTCGAACGAGCATCCGGCCATCCTTGCCACGCAGCATCTGGTCGATGCCGCGGCGTTTTCGGTGAAGTCGGCCGAAGGTGCGCTGTTGCCGCAGCTGTCGGCTTCCGCCGGCGTTTCGAGCGCCTATCGCAATACCTCGCCTTTGCCGGGTGTCGGTTCGCAGGATGGCACGACCAATTCGGCCAGTGTCGGGGCAACGCTGACCATCCCGATCTATTCGGGTGGCCGCACCTCGGCGATCGTGCGCCAGGACAAGGAATCGCTCAGCCAGGCCCGCATCCAGGTCGATGTCAGCCGCGACCAGGTGCGCCAGGCCGTCACCGCCGCCTGGACCGAGTACACCGCCGCGCAGCAGCAGCTGACGGCCAACAGGCAAGTGATCGAAGCCGCGAAGCTGGCACTGAACGGTGTCATCGAAGAGCGCAATGTCGGCCAGCGCACCACGCTCGACGTCCTCAATGCGCAGGCGACGGTCATCACCGCCCAGATCAACCAGGCCGGTTACGAACACGATGTGGTGGTGGCGAGCTACGCCATCCTGCAGGCGACCGGCCGTCTGTCCGTCGACCGCCTTGGCTTGCAGGTAGCGAAATACAAGCCTGAAGAGCACTACAACGCGGTCAAGGACAAGTGGTACGGACTGCGCACGCCGGACGGCCGCTGAGGCGTTCGGCCTGAACTGGCCGTGTTCCCTGCTTGAGCAGGATCTTTCGCGCTGCGGCTCTCGGGTTCAGATGGCGCTAATCTGTTGAAATCCCACAAGTCCCCAGATTGGGGATTCTCGTGCGGCGATCCGTCGGTTACGCTGTGGCCATGATTCGATCCGGCTCTGCCGGAGCGGAAAACCCAACAGGGGTCACAAGGGCGGCGGATGTGACGATGGCAACGGCAAGCAGCGCACAGCGCGAACCTTCCATGGAAGAGATACTGGCTTCCATCAGGCGGATCATCGAGGACAGCGACGGCGGCCGCAAGCAGCCGGGCGACGCCGATGAGCTGAGCCAGGATCTGGAGCGCGCGTCGAGCGCCTATGCAGCCCCCGACGTGGAAGCTTTTCGTGCCGACCTGCATGCCGCCCCCGAGGGCAGGAAGCCTGTCACGCTGGCGGAAGTCCAGTCACAGCTGCCGCCGGCCGAGCCGGTGGTGGCGCGCATGGAAACGCCGGTGCGCCCCGATCCCAGCCCGGCAAGGCCATCGATGACACTCGCCGAGGTCAGCGCCCGCGTTGCAGCGGAGCCAATCACGGCTGAAGCGCCAATATCGCGTCCTGTCGCCGACGCTTCCATCGCCGATTGGCGTCGCGAGATCGCCGCGGTTGGCGAGCAGGCCAGGGCGGTGTCGGACCGGAGCGAGGCACGCAAGACGGCTGCCCAGCCGTCCGTGGAGGCTCCAGGGGATGAACCGGCCGCGAAACCGGCTACCGAGCCGTCTCGTCCGGATGCAAGCGTGGTGCGGCCGGTGGCGGCCAGCGACGCGCCGCGTCCGGCGATCGTTTCCGAGCACACCGGCCGTCAGGTCGCGGCTGCCTTTGGCGAGCTTTCCGACGCGTTTGCCAGCCGCAGCAAGAAGACATTCGACGAGATGGCCGAAGAGATGCTGCGGCCGATGCTGCAGGATTGGCTCGACAACAATCTGCCGACACTGGTCGAAAGGCTGGTGCGCGAGGAGATCGAGCGCGTGGCGCGCGGGGCGCAGT
>NZ_RZPB01000862.1:0-2306 GCF_003998535.1 Mesorhizobium sp. M7A.F.Ca.AU.002.02.1.1
CCTATGCACTGCTGCAGGACTGGCCGAGCGCCGGCCGCAACGGCGCCCATGCCATCGCACTCAACGCTTGCAAGGCGGGCATCGTCGGCGAAATCGATCCGGAGACGGTGCGGGCCACGCTGGTCAGCTTCGCGCGCCGCCACGACATACTGGTGCCTGACATGGTTACGCCGCTCGCGACGGTGGCGGGTGGTGCGCTGCGCACCAGCTGAACTACGATGACGGCGCTGCAACAGCGCCTGAACACGCTGTTCTTGCGATAGGCCAGGCGCCCACCGGACACGTTGGAATTCCGTTTCGGGCGGTAGTGTTCTCGTTGGTCAGTCGAGCGAACGCGTCAGCAAGACTGACCTGTTCTGCCCGAATAGCGCCTCTGAGCGCGCCCTTCCGGTTAAAAAAGTATCATCCATTGTCTTGAATCGTGGTGGCGCCTGTTGTCATGAGCCGGTACCGTGGCTCTTGAAATGCAGAGCCGAAACCAATTCGGCCGGTTTAGGGAATTGGGCCGAACGCGGCAAATATCCGTGCCGGCCGGGAGGAAACGGACATGGAACCGGACCTGGAAGTTGTCCAGATACGACGCGGGGAGTCCTTCAAGGCGTGGTCGCATGGCTACCCCTTCCATACGGTGCGCTGGCACTTCCATCCAGAATATGAACTGCATCAGGTAATCTTCACCAACGGCCGCTATTTCGTCGGCGACTTCATCGGCGAGTTCGAGCCGGGCAATCTGGTGCTGACGGGGCCGAACCTGCCGCACAATTGGGTCAGCGACATCCCCAAGGACAGCTCGATCCCGCTGCGCGGCCGCATCATTCAGTTTTCCGAAAGTTTCATCGGCGATGCCATGCATGTGCTGCCGGAGCTGGCGGGGCTTGCGGCTCTGCTCGAGGCGTCGCGGCGCGGCGTGCTGTTTTCCAACCGCACCAGCAAGGCGCTGGCGCCATTGATGGAAGAGATGATGCAGGCGCAGGGCGTGCGCCGCATCGAGCTGTTCATGATGATCGCCGGCCTGCTAAGCCGCGCCCAGGAATTCCAGCTGCTGGCCAGCGCCAGCTATCGGCCCGATCCGTCGGGCTACATGACCGCCGGCATGAACAAGGCGCTCGCCTATATCAGGGAGAACCTGACGCAGCTGTTCGACGAGGCGGATCTCGCCGCCATCGCCGGCCAGTCGACCGGGGCCTTCTCGCGCTCGTTTCGCCGCCACACCGGCATGTCGCTGGTGCAGTATGTCAAGCGGCTGCGCATCAATCTCGCCTGCCAGATCCTGATGAGCGACGAGCAGGCCTCGATCACCGACATCTGCTACGAGGTCGGCTTCAACAACCTGTCCAATTTCAACCGGCAGTTCCTGGCGGAGAAGGGCATGCCGCCCTCGCGCTTCAGGCGCCTGCTGGCCGACAACATCAACGCGGGAAAAGCCGCTTAACGGAGGAGCCAGGGAGGAACCAAGGGAGGATTTTTCTTTTGCATGACGGACGTGAGCCGCGTTGAGCGGTTCGTGATGGAGAACGCTTGTCTCGAATTCCTCCGTCGGCGGAGGACGTCGGCGCGGCTCGAAAGTCCAGCGCCGGACCCTGGTACCCCTTCAATTGGGGCGAGGGTGGATGGGTGTCTTCAGACCACCAAAGCAGTCACGACCTTCTTACAACATATCCAGAAACGGAGAAGACCGAATGACCAAACTTTCAATTTCATTGAAGTCCACTGGCAAGTCCGCCGGCATGGCAGCGCTTGCGCTGTCGCTGCTGGCAGGCACCGCCGCTATCGCCAAGGCAGCCGAAGTCACCGACGCCACCGTCGCCTTCCTGATGCCTGACCAGGCCTCGACCCGTTACGAACAGCATGATTATCCCGGCTTCGCCGCCGAGATGAAGAAGCTGTGCCCGGGCTGCAAGGTGCTCTACCAGAACGCCGATGCCGACGCCTCGCGCCAGCAGCAGCAGTTCAACTCGGTGATCTCGCAGGGCGCCAAGGCGATTGTGCTCGACCCCGTCGACTCGACCGCCGCCGCCTCGCTGGTCAAGCTGGCGCAGAGCCAGGGCATCAAGGTCATAGCCTATGACCGGCCAATCCCGACAGCGCCGGCCGACTTCTATGTCTCGTTCAACAATGAAGGCATCGGCAAGGCCATCGCCGATTCGCTGGTCGAGCACCTGAAGGCGCTGAAGGTCGATCCGGCCACCGGCGGCGCCCATTCCGGCGTGTCGTATTCGGCCAGGATCTTGTAGCCGCTGTTGTCGAGGCCGGCATGGATGCCCTTCTTGATCAGGCCGGCCTCGACAACAGCGGCTACAAGATCC
>NZ_RZPB01000863.1:0-2305 GCF_003998535.1 Mesorhizobium sp. M7A.F.Ca.AU.002.02.1.1
AGGGCCGCAACCGCCATCAACGCCGCGGTGACTGCGAGGGCCATGTGGATGTTGGTGTCGGCCATGCGGCCGCCGGCAACATTACCGATCACGGCAGCGACGCCAAACCCGAGCAGAGCCAAGGCAATCGGTCCGGTTGTAAGGAGTGTCACCTGTTCGAGGAAGGGACGCACATAGACCGAGCCGGCAAAATGCCCCGTCATCAGCAAAAGGATAGCCAGCATCCCGAGTTGGATGCCGCGCCGCCGGGTCAGCCGAAATACATCTGCAAGGCTGTTGCTTGCCGTTGCGGGCAAGGTCGGCAGGCTGAGAAACTGCAGCAGCATGGCAAGCGCGGCCAGCCCCGCCGTCATGGCCATGGCACTGCGCCACCCTATCCAGTCACTGATCAACGCGCCCATCGACGGTGCGGCAATGGTTGCGAGCGAGACGCCCAGGGTGACGATCGCCATGCCCCGACCTGTCGCGCTGGCGCCAACCAGCCTCGCCACAACGGCGACCGAAAGTGCCCAGAAAGCGCTGAGAGCGATGCCCAGCCCGGCGCGGCCCAACAGCAACAGCCAGAAATCGGTCGCCAGCGCCGCCAGGACATTGGAACCGACCGCAAGAGCACTGAGACCAACCAGCACCGCCTTGCGGTTCAAGCGGCCGATGAGAACATTGCTCAACATGGCCGTCACGGCGCCGACGGAAGCGGTGGCGGTGACTACCTGTCCGGCCGTCCCCTCGCTGATGCCGAGATCGCGTGCCATTGGCGTCAGCAGACCTGCGGGCAGGAATTCGGCCGACACCAAGGCAAAGCTGGTGGCCGCCAATGAAATGACCGCGAACCAGGTGGCTGCGCTCCACGCGGCTGGTGCATCGGCATCAAGGCCAGTCGCGGCGTCTTCAAGCTGTAATGTTGTGTCAGTCACGGAAAGATCTCCAAAGTTTGGAGGTCTTAAATAGGCGAGTCCGCTCGGATGATATGTATCTTAGAATCCGAAATTCATATCCATTCGTCCGGGAATTGTGCGACGCACAACGCCCGGCGAGACATTGGTGATGCGCTTGAACGCGCGCGCGAAGGATGCCTCCGAATCATAGCCCAAACGGGTAGCGACTTCGGCAACCGACAAGCCGTTTTGGCCCAGCAATTCGCGGGCAAGCTGCATGCGCAGGCGGGCGAGATAGTGTGCGGCACCCTCCCCCAATACCGCACTGAAACGCTCGGCGAAAATCGAGCGCGATTGGCCTGCCACGCCGGCCAGGCTTCCCAGCGTCCAGTTGTGGCCGGGGTCGCGGTGCATGGCCGCCAAAGCGCGGCCTATATGGGGGTCGCGGATGGCTGCGAGCCAACCGGTGGTCGAGGCTCCATTGCAATTGACCCAGCAGCGTATGAGCCGGGCCGTCAGCAAGTCGGCCATACGCGACAGAATCGTGGCGCTGCCCATCTGCGGCTGCGAGGCCTCCACCGTCATGGCCGCCAGCAAAGGACCGACGACCGGGTCATTGCCGGCCACGTCGCAACCCTTGATGACAGGCGGCATCAACGTGATCAATGGGTTGAGCGCATAGGAGTCCAAGGCCATGGAGCCGCAGAAAAGGGTGCTCGTCGCGCCCGTTCCTTGCCGTACCACTTCGCAGACGTTGCCCCCCAACTTGATCACCTGGCAACCTTCGAGCGAGCCCCCTGCAACGTCCGGCGCGCTCGCCAGCCGATGGGCGATGCCTTGCGGCAGCAGCACCAGATCGCCATCGCGCAGCTCCTGCCAACCTTGCGATTCAGTATGAATCCAGCATGGGCCCTGGCCGACAAAGTGAAACCGAAGCAGCTGTTGTTGCGGAAAGTCTATGCTCCATGGGTGCCGGAGTTCGCAGCGGCCATAGTTGACACCACTCAAGCGAAAGTCTTGCAGAACTTCGCTGAGCGCATCCATCGGGATATGTGGCGGCGAGGACGGCCGGGACGAATGGTCAAACATATACGCAATATAGATGCCGAACGTCCGGCAGGCAAGCGGGGACCGTTGTTCCACCAGGTCAATCACTGCAACGGCACCCTACCCTTTCCGGCAGATTTCTCGCCTTGCCTCCCGCTCCAACTGCATGCAAGGAGTGCTGCAAGACACAGGGACAAGAGGCATGGCGGCGGAAGCATCGGGCAGTGATCTGGTTCAGGTGGTGGCGCTGCTTGCTGCCGGTGTCGTCGCCGTTCCCATCTTCAAGCGCATGGGCCTCGGCTCGATCCTCGGCTATCTGGCTGCCGGCGTGGTGATCGGCCCGTTCGGCCTCGGCGTCTTTTCCGAATCGGAAGCCATTCTTC
>NZ_RZPB01000864.1:0-2302 GCF_003998535.1 Mesorhizobium sp. M7A.F.Ca.AU.002.02.1.1
CCCCCGTCCGACAGCGCCGCCGGCACCTGCACCGAAGCCGGCAACGCAAAGCTACCAGCCGACCAATGTCACGCCGTTGCCCGCCTACGGCTCCGCCAACGCCAACACCGCCCGGCACGCCCCGCCACCACCGCAGCCGGTGCAGGACAGCATCGACGACACGCTGATGAGAGAACTTGAAGTATCGCTGGACCAGCCCCGTTCGGGCGGCCAGGTGGGCAAGCCGGCGGCGCCGCAGTCGCTCGACGACGAGATGACCAAGCTTCTCGGTGAACTCTCCAGCCAGAAGAAATGAGCGACCGCCGGGTCGCTATCCCCGCGAAACACCGTCGCCGGTCCGGCTGCCGAACCACCTCGTCCGAAGCCCCGAGGGTTTTCGATCTTCGCGCGCCCTGAGCGGTGGATGCCGCACCAATGAAAATGGCCGGAAAACCGGCCATTTTCAGAATCGAGTTCGTTCGAGACAGCCGGCCGTGAGCTTCAGTCGTCGCGATAGACTTTTTCGCGGCGCTCATGCCGCTCCTGCGCTTCGATCGACAATGTCGCGATCGGACGTGCATCGAGCCGCTTCAGCGCGATCGGCTCGCCGGTTTCTTCGCAATAGCCGTAGGTGCCTTCGTCGATGCGTTGCAGGGCGGAATCGATCTTTGCAATGAGCTTGCGCTGACGGTCGCGGGCCCTGAGTTCGATGGCCCGGTCGGTTTCCGAAGAGGCGCGATCGGCCAGATCGGGGTGGTTGGCGTTTTCTTGCTGCAGGATTTCCAGTGTTTCGCGCGCTTCGCGCAATATGTCATTCTTCCAGGTGACGAGCTTTGAGCGGAAGTAGGATTTCTGCCGCTCGTTCATGAACGGCTCGTCTTCGGAGGGTACGTAATCGGCGGTAACGATGTCGTTCATTCGACTCACCCAAACTGCCCCAAATTTGGCGCCTATATATTCGTCGTCCGACGCCTGCACAAGCGCAATCGGCCGCTGTTTCACGCAATTGTTAAAGTACCCGGGCACGCGTCTTTGCAGCCGCGTACGGTCGCTTTGGTACAAACTCCGCCGCGACACTTTGGATCCGGTGACGCATATTTTCCCTGATCGCGGTGCCCCCGGGGCCGATATGCAAGCGCATTTTGCAGCAGCCAGCGTTGGCTGATTCGCCGTGTTTGAAGAGCACGGGCCATTGTGCGCGACGCCGTTCTCGTGGCTAATCCCGGAAGGCTTCGGCATTCGGAGGTTGGGTGAGCAGGCTTTATCTGTTGCGACATGCCAAGGCTGGCTGGGCATTGCCCGGCATGCGCGATTTCGACCGTCCGCTCGATGCGTCCGGCCGCGCCGATGCCGAAATGATAGGCGCCGCCATGCGCTCCCGCCTCTATGTTCCGGACCGGACGCTGTGCTCCAACGCCAAACGCGCCAAAGAGACGCTGGAAGGCCTGGCCGGCCAGACCGACACCGGCCGGGTCCTGTTCTTCGACGGGCTCTACAGCGCGGACGCGGCCGGTTATCTCAACCTTATCAGGAACAATGGCGGATCGGGCTCGTTGCTGGTCATCGGCCACAACCCGATGATGGAAGACCTTGCCATGGCAGTTTCGGGCGGCGGCGACGAGGCTGCGCGGGCCACGCTGAACCATGGGTTCCCGACCGCGGGCCTGGCGGTCGTCCGCTTCGACGGCGATCTTGCCAGCGCCGCCCAAGGCACCGGCTATCTCGAAGCGTTCCTGACGCCGGCCGATCTCTGAAGCCATTTCAAAGCCTTGTTGCAGCGCCTATATCGGACGGACCGAAGTTCGAGAGAGCATATTTTGGCATCATCGCTGACCACCTTCACCGACGAGGCGAGGATTGCCCTCGACACGCTATCGGGCCGCGCCACCGGGCTTTTTTCCCCATCGCTGCGCCTCGGCGTGACCGGATTGTCCCGCGCCGGCAAAACGGTGTTCATATCGGCCCTTGTCCACAATTTGATCCATGGCGGGCGCCTGCCGCTGTTCGAGGCGCAGAAATCGGGGCGCATCGCGCGCGCCTTCCTCGAGCAGCAGCCCGACGACGCGGTGCCGCGTTTCCAGTACGAGGACCACATCGCAGCCTTGGTCAACGACCGCGTCTGGCCCGATTCGACGCGCGCCATTTCGGAGCTGCGGCTGACCATCGAATATGAATCGGCTTCCGGCTGGAGCCGCATGTTTTCCTCGGGCAGATTGTCGGTCGATATCGTCGATTATCCCGGCGAATGGCTGCTCGATCTGCCGCTGCTCGGCAAATCCTTCGCCGATTTTTCCCACGAAGCCTTTGAGATGGCCGTTCTGCC
>NZ_RZPB01000865.1:0-2301 GCF_003998535.1 Mesorhizobium sp. M7A.F.Ca.AU.002.02.1.1
TTTCCCCCATTGATGACAATAAAGGAGTTTTGACCTATGGATTTGATGCTTGTCGATTCGAAAGCCGATCGTGGCGCTGGCGGAGACGGAATGGCCAACAAATCGAACCCCATATTCCGAGCATGGGCCGAGCCCAACAACCGCGGGCCCGGCTTCATCGCCCTGTGGATCGCGCCTGGCCTGGTCGCCGACATTGTGCGACCGGACGGCAAGACGCCAGCCATCTTCAGCACAGAGCTCGAGGCCGAGCTCGCAGGATGGCGGCGTATGGCCGAGGTGCTGAACGGACCGAGGATTCGAGCAAATCGGGATCAGGGCAAGAAAGAACGGTATCAGCGCCTCACTGGGCCGGAGTTCGCCGAGCAGCTGCGCGCCGCCGGGATTACCCCTACCTTCCTCGCATTCATTTACTCCACAAGTCCGCACAGAGTTTTGACGTGGCTGGATGGTGCCGAGGATATCCCGCACCCGATCCGCGTGCTTCTGGCGTTGTTCCAAGCCGATGAACGGAACATCGATATCGCCGAACGCGTGACCGAGGCCATCACGACCGAGCGCAAGCCTCGCCGGCGCGACACCGGCTAGGCGCTGCCCATGCAGGGCCCGATCGTATCGGGCTGGCTGTCCATGTATTGATCGATCAATCCGCTGAGATCCTCAACAGTGTTCACCAAGCCCTTGAACGTGAGGACTACGCCGGCGAATGGCTTGCCGTTCTCGTCGTTCAGGAGGATGCGGACATTTCCCTCATCGTCCATCTGAGCGTCAATCGATGTGGCGTGCGGGACATCAAGAACTTTCACCATCCTCCGCCTCCCGCACCGCCAAGATGTCCAGCGCGGTCCCGATGATGCTTTGCGGCTTGCCACCATCCATGGCGGTCCGCGCGACCGAAGCGCGCAACTCGTCGATGGTGGCGCCGCACTGAAGCGCGATCGAGATCAACACCGCCGCATCGTGGCAGATCAGGCCGATCGCCGAATCCGATTTCTGCGCATAGATGAACATCTCGCCGATCCGGCCATCCGGGTAGAAGCCGACAGTCGAGGTGAATGGCGACCTATTGCCGTTGGTCTCGATGTGGTTGAATTCGATCACTTCGGAAGCGCGGCGGTCCGGTAAGCGTTCTCTCATCGTGCCTGCCTCAAAATATCTTCCGCCGCATTCGACATGCGCCTGGCGTCATCACGATCCACAACCTTGACCATCGGCAGTTCAAATCCCCACCGCGTCGCGAAGGCTGATCGCCCCATCATTTCCTCGAACACCGCCACAACATCGAGGGCTCGCCTGATTGCCTCATAGATGAAGGTCCGCGCCTGACTACTCGGCACCGTATCCCAGACGAATTCGTCCTGGTCGACGACCCGCTCGATCAACTGGAAGTCCCTGTCCGGCATCATGTCGCGGATCGCGCCGACCGCGTGAATGGCCTGCAGCCGATAGGCGGAGATTGCCAGCCGGCTGTTTGACCCGGTGCCAACGCGATCGAAGTCGACGCTACTCATGCCGCCGACCCGACACCCATCCATGTAACCGCGCAGGATTCGGCCGGCTTCCTTCCGGCGTTCCTTGCTGGAGATTCCGGTCACCTTCTGGTCGACACGCCGCTCGATCGGATCTGACAGCGTCCCGATGTCATGCAGATATTCGAGGGCCGATCCATGGAGGCCACGATTGACGGCTCCGCCCATCTCGCGCGCTGCCTGCTGCTCAACAGCGACCTTCTCCTGATGCCTGGCCTCCTGCTTGCGGCGCTGGATTTCCTTGCGGCCTTCCCGCGTCCTGCCGTCTGGCATGGGCGGCGGTGCCGGCTTCGTCGGCTTTGGCTTCATGTACGAAGCGAGTGAGCCGAGCACGGACGGCCCGGATTTCGGCGCCTCTTGGGCCTGAGACAGTTCGCACGCGACGAAATACTTGTCCGACAATCTTGCTTCATCGCACCGCACGCTCTTCAAATGATCCAATGCGGTCTGCCGCTCTTCCATCGTCAGTTCCTCGCGCGGCGTCGGTAGATTGCGGTGCACGATGCCGCGAATACTCCCCTTTGATCGCCCACTCAGCATGGCAATCCTGCCGATCGACAAGCCGGACAGCCACAGGACAGAGATCGTGAATGTCACGATGCCCATTTCCTTCTTCTTGATCTTCTTGGCTTCCTTTTCCGAAATCATCTCAGCGCTCCACTTCCCGAAGTTGACCGCGACGGCCATCGAATTCGAACTCGGCAGTCTCGCCATCCTCACCGCGCCGCCGCTTGAGGCAGCGCGCCTCGATCCTGTTCTTCCAACGCTGCATCTG
>NZ_RZPB01000866.1:0-2295 GCF_003998535.1 Mesorhizobium sp. M7A.F.Ca.AU.002.02.1.1
CCTGCCTGGTCGGCTCGATGCTGGGGCTCATAGCCGGCTATTTCGGCGGCTGGGCCGACCGCATCATCTCGCGCATCGTCGATGTCTGGATGGCATTTCCGCCGGTGCTGTTCGCCATCCTTTTGGTTGCGGTGCTCGGCACAGGCTTGAGTTCCGTCATCCTGGCCATCGCCATCATCGACTGGACGCGTTTCTGCCGGGTGATCCGTGCCGAGACGATGGGCCAGTCGCGCATGGATTATGTCGAGAATGCCCGCATCGCCGGCTATGGCCGCATCGGCATCATGCTGCGCGAAGTGCTGCCCAATGTGGTGCCGTCAATCGTGGCGCTGCTGTCGCTGGAAATGGGCATCGCCGTCATCGTCGAGGCGATCCTGTCCTTCGTCAATCTGTCGATCTCGACCGACGACCCGACCTGGGGCGGCATCATCGCCGAGGGCCGGCTGTCGATCCATCAGGCCTGGTGGGTGCTGGTGTTCCCGCTGATCACGCTCATCCTCACCGTGCTGTCGTTCAGCCAATTCGGCGAGGCGTTGAAGACGCGCTTCGACCCGGTGCTGCGATGAGCGCGGTCTGCCTTGACATCGCCAATCTGAGCGCCGTGCTGCCCAACGGCCAGCGCATGCTGCGTTCGGTGTCGCTCTCCGTCCAACCCGGCGAGGTCCGCGCGTTGGTCGGCGAAAGCGGCGCCGGCAAGACGATGATCGGCAAGGCTGTGCTTGGTGTGCTGCCGTCGAGCGTGCGCATCGTCGAAGGCGATATGTTGCTTGAGGGCGAAGACCTCGGCAAGTTGCCGCCCAAGGCACGGCGCACGCTGATCGGGGCATGCACGGCGCTGATCCCGCAGGACCCGCTGACCGCTCTCAACCCGTCACGCCGCATCGGCTCGCAGATGACCGACCGGCTGGTGCGCATCCTCGGCTGGAGTGGCGAGAAGGCCGATACCCGCATTCGCCAGTTGCTGGACGAGGTGCAGATCCGCGACCCCGACCGCGTGCTCAAAAGCTATCCGCACGAACTGTCCGGCGGCATGCGCCAGCGCGTGCTGATCGCCGCCGCCTTCGCCGCGGAGCCAAGGCTGATCGTCGCCGACGAGCCGACCACGGCGCTCGACGTCACCGTGCAGAAGCAGATCCTGCGGCTGATCGCTGCGTTGCAGCGCGAGCATGGCACGGCGATCCTGTTCGTCACCCATGATCTCGGCGTCGTCGCCAAGATCAGCCAGAGGGTCTCGGTGCTCTATGCCGGCAAGGTGGTGGAGGAGGCCGAGACCGCAGCGCTCTTCGCCGCGCCGCAGCACCCCTACACACGGGCGCTGATCGCGGCGACGCCACGCTACACCGATCCTTTCGCCTCGCTAAGACCGGTGGACGAGGCGGTGCTGGCCGGACTTGCTTCGGAGATCGCTGCCGCCGACCAAGCCTGGAGGCGGCCGCATGGTTGAACCGTTGTTCTCCGTGCGCGGGCTGAAGGTCGCGCTGCCCGACATGACGCGCAAGCCACTGATCGGCCGCGCGCCATTGGCCGAAATCCTGAAGGGCCTGGACTTCGACCTGCCGCGGGGCTCGGTGACCGGCATTGTCGGCGAATCCGGTTCGGGCAAGTCGACGCTCGGCCGCGCTTTGGTGCGCCTGCTGGAGCCAAGCGCCGGCAGCATCCGCTTCGACGGCCGCGACATCACCAATCTGCCGGAAGCGGAGCTGCGGCCGCTGCGGCGCAATCTGCAGATGATTTTTCAAGATCCGATGTCGTCGCTCAACCCGCGCTGCACCATTACCAGCATTATCGCCGCGCCTTTGAAGCAGAATGGTCTTGGCGACAACCTGAAGGCGCGCGTCGCCGAGGCGCTGCAGCGTGTCGGCCTGCCGCAAAGTTTCGCCAGCCGCTATCGGCACGAACTGTCGGGCGGCCAGCGCCAGCGCGTCGGCATTGCGCGCGCGCTGGCGCTGTCGCCGAAATTCGTGCTGGCCGACGAGATCGTCTCGGGCCTCGACGTCTCGACGCAGGCGCAGATCCTCACCCTGCTGGAGGAGCTTGCCGCGGAGATGGGGCTGACCGTCGCTTTCATCAGCCACGATCTGTCGGTCATCCGGCGGCTGTGCCGGCAGGTGATCGTCATGCGCGAAGGCGTGATCGTCGAAGCGAGCGCCACCGACACCTTGTTCGACAAGCCGCGGCAAAGCTACACGCGCGATCTCATCGCGGCCATTCCGCTGCCCGAGATCGATGCGAGCTGGCTCGACATTCCTTCCGCAGCCAAGCCGCCGCCATGAATGCATACGCACGCCGCCGAGC
>NZ_RZPB01000867.1:0-2294 GCF_003998535.1 Mesorhizobium sp. M7A.F.Ca.AU.002.02.1.1
GTCGCAGGTGGCGCAGGCCGAGACTCCAAAACCCATAAAGTCCTGCTCGGTCGGGATGCCCAGCCATTTCGCTTGCGCGCCGGTCGCGATGATCAGCGCGTCGGCGGTGTAGGTGGTGCCGGAATCGCCCTTGGCACGGAACGGTCGCACGTTGAGGTCGACCTCGGTGATGATGTCGTTGATGATGTCGGTGCCGACATGCTCGGCCTGTTTCAGCATCTGCTCCATCAGCCACGGACCCTGGATCGGGTCGGCGAAGCCGGGATAGTTCTCGACATCGGTGGTGATCATCAACTGCCCGCCCTGCTGCAGGCCGGCGACCAGCATCGGCTTCAGCATGGCGCGGGCGGCGTAGACCGCCGCCGTATAGCCGGCCGGGCCGGAACCGATGATGAGAACGGGCGCGTGCTTGGTGGTCATCTAAAGCCTCTGCGGAGGGCTGCCGGCAATTGCGGCATGGAAAACTCGATCATTGTCGCGCGTAATGTAAGTGTTGCCCACGACGCCAGCAAGGCAAGTTGGAGTTCGTCCCCGGAAAGCTTTGTCACACCCTGTCGCCTGCGGATCCCGCGAAATATTCCGGGCGAAGGATGGAATGGACAGCGAAGTCGTTTAATTACAAAATCACGCAAGATTCTTGCGTGTTGCCCCTCATGATCGAGAGCCCTCATGCCGCTCAAGGCCGACCTCGACGCCATCGACTGGAAGATCCTGCGCGAATTGCAGGGCGACGGCCGCATGACCAATGTCGAACTGTCGAACCGCGTCGGCATTTCGGCACCGCCATGCCTGCGCCGCGTCAAGCGCCTGGAGGAAGCCGGCATCATCCGTGGCTACCGCGCTCTGCTCAACGCACCAGCGCTCGGCCTTGATGTCGTTGCCTTCTGCCTCGTCGGCCTGCATCATCAAGCCGATGCCGAGCTGCGCATCTTTGCCGAGCGCACCCGCGGCTGGCCGATCGTACGCGACGCCTGGATGGTGTCGGGCGAATCCGATTTCCTCCTGCATTGCGTGGCGAGCGACCTCGGCGCCTTCCAGAGCTTCGTCATCGAGGAACTGACCTCGACCCCGAATGTCGACACGGTGCGCACAGCGCTCACCATCCGCCGGGTCAAGGACGAAGGCTTGGTCTCGTTCGCACAGCCTTGAGCCGGTTGAACCGCAACCGGCTTTCGCCGATGCGGCCTGAGCGCCTCGCCATATCAGCGCCGCTTTGGCGTTCGATAGGCTCTCCTGTGGAGCCGGATGTACTGCCGTAGCCACCTTGCTGGTTTCCTAGAGCAATTCCAGAAAAAGTGTGTAACGGTTTTCCTGGGAAAAGCGCATAGCGCTTTCGGGATTGCATAATACAGGTGGCGCAGGGCAGCCCAATTCCGAGAACAGTGTGCCGTGGGGTGGGACGATGACTCGATTTTCTAGCCCGGTTTCGGCGCTGGTCATCTGTATGAACGAGGCCGACATGATCGGCGAATGCCTGGAAAGCGTCGACTTCTGCGCCGAGATCATCGTCGTCGATTCAGGCTCGACGGACAGCACTCTGGACGTCGTCAATGCGTTCATCGCCAAGGGCTACCCGATAAGGCTGTTTCACAATGATTGGCCGGGCTTTCCTCGTCAGCGGCAATTCGCGCTCGATCAGGCCACCCAACCGTGGTGCCTTTCGATTGAAGCCGACGAGGCCATCGATGACGTTCTCAGGCAGTCGATCACGAATGTGACGCAGCTTGGGAACGATGCTTTCGACGGATGGTACATCAGGCGCCGCGACAAGCTGAAGGGTTATGGCTATGCGCACCGCTGGGTGCTTCACAACAGGCTGCTGCGTCTTTTCCGGCGCGACAAGGCGACCATGGACCTCAATCTGCGGGTCCATGAGTCGTTCGAGGTGCCGGGCGAAACCGGCACCATAGAAAATGGCGTGCTGCTGCATCGCCGCGAAATGACTATTGCCGAGGATCTGGCGAGAGCCAACACCTACTCCAGCCTCAAGGTCGCCACGCTGGTCGAACGAGCCAAGAAGCCTGGCCTGATAAGACTGGTGCTGTCGCCGCTTGGCAACTTCCTGAAGTTTTACCTGGCCAAGCGCTACTTCCTGTGCGGCCGGCACGGGTTCGTCTATTCGATGCTGGTGATGGTGTATTCGTTCGCCACCGAGGCCAAGCTCTATGAAGCCTGGCGGGACAACGATCGGGTATAAACCGTTAGGGCGCGCCCGAGGCGGCCCCAAGTGCAGCTATTGCGGCGAGCAGGCCGTCGAAGTCCGCGCGGTCGCACCAAGGCCGAATTGTGAAGCC
>NZ_RZPB01000868.1:0-2288 GCF_003998535.1 Mesorhizobium sp. M7A.F.Ca.AU.002.02.1.1
AGAACACCATCCGCATCGCCAAGCAGGCGGTGGAAAAGTCGCTGCAATACGCTTACCGCGACCGCAAGAACCGCAAGCGCTCCTTCCGCGCGCTGTGGATCCAGCGCATCAACGCCGCGACCCACGAGCATGGCCTGACCTATGGCCGCTTCATCGACGGCCTCAACAAGTCGGGCATCGAGATCGATCGCAAGATCCTGTCGGACATGGCCATCCACGAGCCGCAGGCTTTCGCGGCCCTGGTCGCCAAGGCCAAGGTGGCGCTCGAATATCTGAAGAACACCACGCCGAACGCTTTTGAAAGCGCTGTCGCCTAAGACCAGCGCTTCCCAAGCATTCGCAATTCTGATTTGGGGAACCCGCGCTGGCACGGCTGGCGCGGGTTTTTCTTTTGCCTGATCCTTGGAGTGATTTCACTTTAGGAGTGACTTTCACTTTGAGGCCGACCTCCCAACGCAGCGAGTTTGACCGTGAACGACGCAACCACTGGCCTGGATACGCTTGAAAACTCACTTCTGGCCGAGATCGCCTCGGCCGCCGATGAGCCGGCCATCGAGGCCGTGCGCATCGCTGCTTTCGGTAAGAAGGGCAGCGTGTCCGAGATGCTGAAGACACTTGGCGCCATGACCGCCGAGGAGCGCCAGATCAAAGGCCCGGCCATCAACGGCCTCAAGAACCGCGTCACCGACGCGCTGACTGCCCGCAAGGCTGAGCTCAAGGATGTGGCGATCACCGCCCGCCTCGCCGCCGAAAGGGTCGACGTGACGTTGCCGGTGCGGCAGTCGCCGGCCGAGCGCGGCCGTATCCATCCGATCAGCCAAGTCATCGACGAGATTGCCGCGATCTTCGGCGATCTCGGTTTCTCCATCGCGGAAGGTCCCGATATCGAGACCGACTATTACAATTTCACCGCGCTGAATTTTCCCGAAGGCCACCCGGCGCGCGAGATGCACGACACCTTCTTCTTCCAGCCGGACGAGAAGGGCGAGCGCAAGCTTTTGCGCACGCACACTTCGCCGGTGCAGATCCGCACCATGGAAACGAAGAAGCCGCCGATCCGCATCGTCATTCCTGGCAAGACGTACCGGCAGGATTCGGACGCCACCCACTCGCCGATGTTCCATCAGGTCGAGGGGCTGGTGATCGACAAGACAGCCAACGTCGCCAACATGAAGTGGGTGCTGGAGGAGTTCTGCAAGGCCTTCTTCGAGGTGCCGCAGGTTAAGATGCGCTTCCGGCCGTCCTTCTTCCCGTTCACCGAGCCAAGCCTCGAGGTGGACATCCAGTGCGATCGCTCGCGGCCCGGCGAGGTGCGCTTCGGCGAAGGCTCCGACTGGATGGAGATCCTCGGCTGCGGCATGGTGCATCCCAATGTGCTGCGCCATGGCGGTCTCGATCCGGACGAATATCAGGGCTTTGCCTGGGGCATGGGCATAGACCGCATCGCCATGCTGAAATACGGCATGCCGGACCTGCGCGCCTTCTTCGATGCAGACGTGCGCTGGCTGTCGCACTACGGCTTCCGGCCGCTCGACATGCCGACTTTGTTCGGAGGCCTGAGCGCATGACAGCGCCCTATGCCGGCGGCTGCCGCTGCGGCGCCGTGCGGTTCGAGGCCTCTGCCGAACCGCATCACGTCAGCTACTGCCATTGCGGCGATTGCCGGCGGGCCAGCGGCGCGCCGGTGTCGGCCTTTGTCGGCTTCCTGGTCGATCAGGTCGCGTTCACCGGCAAGGCGCTGAAGATGTATGAGAACGGCCCGGTGACGCGCTCTTTCTGCGGCACCTGCGGCTCACCCATCGCCTATGTCGACGAGCGGCTGGAAGAAGACATCTACTTCATGCTCGGCGCCATGGACATGCCGGCCGATTTCCAGCCGACGCTGCATGCCTATATCGGCGAGCAGCTTGCCTTCCTGCATATGTCCGACGACCTGCCGAGACATCTGAAATCAAGCGTCAAAAGACCAGACGGAACAGTCCCATGAAATTCACCCTCTCCTGGCTCAAGGACCACCTCGAGACCGACGCCACGCTCGACGAGATCGTCGAGCGGCTGACTTCGATCGGTCTCGAAGTCGAGCATGTCGACGACAAGTCGAGCCTGAAACCATTCGTCATCGCCAGGGTGCTGACGGCGGTTCAGCATCCCGATGCCGACCGGCTGCGCGTGCTGACCGTCGACACCGGCGACGGCAAGCCTCCGGTGCAGGTCGTTTGCGGCGCGCCAAACGCTCGCGCGGGCCTGATCGGCGCCTTTGCCGCGCCCGGCACCTATGTGCCCGGCAT
>NZ_RZPB01000869.1:0-2283 GCF_003998535.1 Mesorhizobium sp. M7A.F.Ca.AU.002.02.1.1
GAATAGAGGATCCCATATTTCACGCTGACGAGTTGGAAAGCTGCGATGATCAGGCTGAATTCGACGATTACCAGCAAGGTCCACGTCGGATACAAGATGGGGTAGGGTCCGAAGGGGACGAAGGCGAGCGACATGAAAAGCTCGGACAAGGTCCTCTGATGGCTTTTCATCGCGTAGTTCTCGACAAGAAATGCGAGAATCGTGACGCCCCAATACAAGGGCACGATTCGAATGAGCCTCGTTCGCAAATAGGCGCCGGCCGACCTGCCATTGTTCCCAAGCACATGCGCGGTAAGAAAACCGGCCAGAACCATGAACAGATCCGTCCCGAAACGGAAAATGTCCAAGACACCCGGCTCAATATGGGCGGCGCTCACCACTCCGGACATGTGGATGTAGCCGATGGCGTAGGCGGATATGAGCCTCAAAAGCTGAGGATTGTGCCAGAACCTCCTTGCCCCAGCAGTCCGGGCGGCCGGATGGTATTCCGCGTTCACCCGGGTTATCAGTCCGAAGCTGACCGTGCCTATTGTTGAGAAGATCGCCCCACCCCAGGGACCCCAGCATCCCCTTGAGTCATATGGTCCAATGCATCGGCGATCAGCCCTCAACCGTTCTGTTACGAGGTCGGCCTCGCGGTGGCCTGTCCGTTCTTCTGCACGATCTTCATCCTTTGCGCCCATTGACGCGATCCTCAATCTGGTAGCACCCCCCGCTGCCGCTATCTATCAGTTGGACATTTCACGCGCTCGGAACGCGCCCGAGTTGGGCGACAGCCGCTTGTATGCGGACCGTGCGTTCCGCAGGATCCATTGCGGCGCAAGGAGCGTCGGCACTGCGCGGGTCCAATAGTGCGGCATTCCATGGTAACGGCCGTACAGGTACCTGATCGCTGCGCTCACCGCGATGGTCCGTCCCCCCGCAGTTTTAGCGTTGTTCAACCGCGCCATCACGTGCGTATCAAATATCCGGCGGCGAAACGCTTCGCACACAGCGGGTGTGTCCGCGAACAACGCGAAAGCAATCTGATCATAGGCGGCAACGTCGATCTTCAGGCGATCCAGCCACCCGAACTTGATATTGAACTGGTCGTTGCCCGACCGATAGCCGACACAAGGTTCTTGGACCACGCCCCATTTTCCAAACCGTTCGACAACACGGCCGATGATATAAACTTGGACGTAGTAATTCTTGAATTCCGAGACATTAGGCTCGGATGCGATCTCATTCCATTTGGCACGGTCTATCACCAGGGCGGACATGAAGCCCAGCAGATCACCCATCGTCGCGAACAGCGTACCGGCATCGGCGATCAGTTGTGTAGGCGGGATCCGACGGATGCCGGTCCGGCGCGTCATCGTCACGTCATAGTCGATCACGCCTAGCGTTAGACCGGTTACGCCGGGCCAACGCCGGATCGCTTCCAGCACCCGTGCTAGCCCGCCCGGTTCCAGATGGTCGTCGTCGCCCATCAGCCAGATGTAATCGCCCTTCGCCGCCTCCACGACCGCCAGGAAATTGCCGTCCACTCCCAAGTTCTTCGGCTGGGAAAGCAAGGTGTAGTGCTTGATGCGACCCTTATAGCCTTCGGCCACGGCGACCGTATTGTCCGGTGAAGCATCATCGCTGACCACGACCTCGATCTCGTCCTCCAAAGCTTGGGCGATGATGCTGTCTAACAATTCCGCCAGCATGGACGAGCGGTTGTAAGTCGGGATGCAGATCGAAATGGTCGGCATGGGTTTCGGTCTGCGGCCAGGATCGGTGGTTACACGGCGAGGCCGGCGCGCGCGATGAGCGGCTGCCACCAATGCTCGCAAGTCGTTCTCGTCCATCGTGCTCTCCTGGAGGTCAATCCGAAGACTGGCCGCCGGTCAATCGCCGAACTCCCCGAAATCGGCGTCGACCTGAATCATGAGTTCGAGGTATTTCCACGCTATCCACCGCCAGGAATAACTGCTCGCCCTGGCGTTCCCCTTGGTAACCAAACGCTGCCGCAAGTCTGGGGCTAGCATCAACAGGCGGATGGCTTCGGCCCATGACTGGACGTCGTCGGGATCGGCATAAAGGGCCGAATCCCCGCAGATTTCGGGAAGACATGGCGAGGTCGAGGCCACGACCGGGCAGCCCGAAGCCATCGCCTCGACCGCCGGCAGCCCGAAGCCCTCGATCCGTGACGGGAACAGGAAGCACAGGGCGCCTTCGAGCGCCTTCTTGAAGTCGTCGTCCCCTATGCGGCCAGGAAGGACGATGTTTCCGGGCATTTGCGGGATGTACCTCAGG
>NZ_RZPB01000086.1:0-12993 GCF_003998535.1 Mesorhizobium sp. M7A.F.Ca.AU.002.02.1.1
CGGCCACCCAACCGATGGCGCCGACCGACAGCGCCTCGAAGGCCAGATTGTCGACGCCGGTGAACAGGTCGTAGCGAGTGCCCAGGCGATTGATGATCTCGGTCGAACGACGGATGTCGTCGGAGGATTCCTTGATCGCGACAAAGCGCTCGTCCGACGCCAGCTCCTCCATCTGGTCGACGCTGACGTCGACGCGGTAGGCAAGCCGGTTGGAGTAGATCATGACCGGCAGGTCGCCAGCCTGCGCGACCGCGCGCAGCGCCGCGACCGTCTCTTCCGCATTGGTGTGGTAGATCGGGCTCGGCGCGACCATCAGGCCGTTGGCGCCTTCCCGGCTCGCGCGCTTGGCGATGCTGGCGGCCTCGCGTGTGCCGGCCTCGTTGACCGTCAGCAGCACCGGCTTCTTGCCGGCGACCTTTTGTGCGGTCTTCAGCACCTCGATCTTCTCATCGGGCGACAGCATCGGCCCCTCGCCGAGCGATCCGCAAACGATGATGCCGTCGCAGCCAGCTTCCATCTGCAGGTTGAAGCAGCGCTCCATCTCGGCATGATCGAGGCGATCATCCGCGGTGAATTTGGTCGTGACGGCAGGAAAAACTCCGGTCCACATGATCATCTCTCCATCTGATATATCACTGGTATATCTATTAACAAACCCGCTGTCAATGCGGAATCCGTTATGATATATTCAAGATATATCAGGAGAGCGCATTTGATATCCACGGCAGCAAGCACCTCGGCGGAGCCGGCCGCGACCAGGGCCTACCATGTGCTCGAGCACATGATCGTCACGCTCGAACTGGCCCCGGCAAGCTTCGTCACCGAGGGCGCCCTGATCGACAGGCTCGGGCTTGGCAGGACACCGGTGCGCGAGGCGATCCAGCGGCTGGCCTGGGAAGGGCTGCTCGACATCAGGCCGCGCGCAGGCATCGCCATCGCCCCGCTGCATCCCGGCGACTGGCTGCGCGTGCTCGACGCGCGTCGCGGCGTCGAGGTGGTGCTGGCCCGCTCGGCCGCCCGCTTCGTCACCCGCGAGGCCGCCGACCTGTTTCACGAAGCAGCGCTTGCCATGCAGAAAGCGGTGATCTCGGGCAACGTGCTTGCCTTCATTCAGGCCGACAAGGCACTTGACGAAGCGTTGGCACTGGCTGCCGACAATCCCTTCGCCGCCCGTTTGGCCGCCCCGTTGCAGACCCACAGCCGCCGCTTCTGGTTCCGCTACAAGGCCGAGACCGGTCTTGCCGAATCCGCCGAGCACCATGTCGCGCTGATCCGCTCGATCCTTGCCGGCGACGAGGAGGCCGCGGCCAAGGATGCCAAACGCCTGATGGCGCTGCTGCGCGGCCACGCCGAAACGGCGGCGACGCGCTGAGCGTCTTTTAATCCGATGCGCTTTCGTCGCCGGTGCTTCCTCGAAGCTCGGATCACGTCCCTGGCAAGGCAGCCGCCGCCATCAACGAACCGTCCCAGCCTTCGCCCGCCGTGATGACGCAGCTCTGACCATGCGTGTCGGTGGCAAGGATCGTCCAGGTGCCCTGGTCGGAGACGAATATCTCAAGAATGACGCTCGGGTTGACCAGGCCGCGCGCAGCCTCGCTTTCGTGGAATTTTTCCCCGAGCGCTTTGATCATATCCGCACGGGCTGCGCATTGCTCCGCCATCGCCGGGACGGCGGCAAACGCGGAAACCGCCGCGAAAAATAGCGTTGCCACAAGACGGGTCATCTGACACCTCCTTGCGCCAGACGATGTCCCCGAAGCTGTCGCCAGCGCCGTTGCTTGATCTGCCGTACCTCCTTGCGGCAGGACTGCAAACCAAGACGGCAGATGCCCACTTGGTTCCATCACATTAGCGTTCACGCAGATAGGGTCGTCGCCGGACTGCAAAAAAGCCCGGGCGCGAGCGCCCGGGCCTCAAATTCAAAATCAATCTGTTGTCCGGTCAGTTCATCGTCGGGATGACGAATTCGGCACCGTCCTTGATCCCGGACGGCCAGCGCGAGGTCACCGTCTTGGTCTTGGTGTAGAAACGGAACGCGTCCGGGCCGTGCTGGTTGAGGTCGCCGAAGGAAGACGCCTTCCAACCGCCGAAGGTGTAGTAGGCGATCGGCACCGGGATCGGCACATTGATGCCGACCATGCCGACCTGGACACGGCTTGCGAAATCGCGCGCGGCATCGCCGTCACGAGTGAAGATGGCGACGCCATTGCCCATCTCGTGGTCGTTGGCGAGCTTGATCGCGCTCTCATAGGTCGGCGCGCGCACAACCGACAGCACCGGCCCAAAGATCTCTTCCTTGTAGATGCGCATGTCCGCGGTGACGTTGTCGAACAGGCAGCCGCCCATATAGTAGCCGTCTTCATAGCCCTGCATGGAGAAGCCGCGGCCGTCGACGACCAGCTTGGCGCCTTCCTTGACGCCGGTGTCGACATAGCCCTTGACCCGCTCCAGGGCTTGGCGCGTCACCAGCGGGCCGAAATCGGCGGAAGAGTCGGTCGAAGGACCGACCTTCAGGCTTTCGACGCGCGGGATCAGCTTTTCCATCAGCCGGTTGGCGGTGTCGTTGCCGACCGGGACGGCAACCGAGATCGCCATGCAGCGTTCGCCGGCCGAGCCGTAGCCGGCGCCGATCAGCGCGTCGACCGTCTGGTCCATGTCGGCATCGGGCATGATGATCATGTGGTTCTTGGCGCCGCCGAAGCACTGCACGCGCTTGCCGGCGGCCGTGCCGCGCGAATAGATGTAGTGGGCGATCGGCGTCGAGCCGACAAAGCCGATGGCCTTGATGTCGGGATCGTCGAGGATGGCGTCGACCACGTCCTTGTCGCCATTGACGACATTGAGGATGCCCGCCGGCAGGCCAGCTTCGAGGAACAGTTCGGCGATGCGCATCGGCACGCCCGGATCGCGCTCCGAAGGCTTCAGGATGAAGGCGTTGCCGCAGGCGATGGCCGGCGCGATCTTCCACAGCGGGATCATTGCCGGGAAGTTGAACGGCGTGATGCCGGCGACGACGCCGAGCGGCTGGCGCATCGAATAGACGTCGATGCCGGGGCCGGCGCCGTCGGTGAATTCACCCTTCATCATGTGTGGCGCGCCGATGCAGACTTCGACCACTTCGAGGCCGCGCTGGATGTCGCCCTTGGCGTCGGCGATCGTCTTGCCGTGCTCGCGCGCCAGGATGTCGGCCAGTTCGTCATAGTCGCGGGCGACCAGTTCGAGAAACTTCATCAGCACGCGCACGCGACGCTGCGGGTTGGTTGCGGCCCATTTCGGCTGCGCAGCCTTGGCGTTCTCCACCGCAGCGCGCAGTTCCGCCTGTGATGCCAGCGCCACCGTGCCGCGCACGGAGCCGTCCATCGGCTGCATGACATCCTGCTTGCGGCCGCTGGTCCCGGCGACGTGCTTGCCGCCGATGAAATGACCATAGTCGATCATGATTTCTCTCCCTTGTTTGTGATGCTGCATTGTCCGCCTTTGGCCGGCGGATGGCAACGCGACGGAGAACGCAACCGTTGTGCGGAAAGTAGATAGCGGTTGACGGACGAGCATCAATTCTCGCAAATGCGAGACCCCGTCTGATAGCAGCAGGGATTGAGAGATTGAGTTTCCACCACAGGACGCGGCGTCAGCGATTGTCATCTGGACCATCCCCATGAACTGGGATGACGTCCGCATCTTCCTTGCCGTGGCGCGTGCCGGCCAGATCCTTGGCGCCGCCAAACGGCTGGAGCTCAACCACGCCACCGTCTCACGCCGCATCGCCGCACTCGAGGATGCGCTTCGGACAAAGCTGTTTCGCCGGCTGACCACCGGCAGCGAGCTGACTCCCGCCGGCGAGCGCTTCCTCGACATTGCCGAGCGCATGGAGGGCGACATGATCGCCGCGCGCTCGACCATATCAGGCGAAGGCGACGATGTTTCCGGCACGGTGCGCATCGGCGCCCCGGACGGTTTTGGCGTTGCCTTCCTGGCCAAACGCCTTGGCGCGCTGACCGCCCTGCACCGCGAACTGACGATCCAGCTTGTGCCGGTGCCGCGCTCCTTCTCCCTGTCGCGCCGCGAGGCGGACATCGCCATCACTGTCGAGCGGCCGACCGAAGGCCGGCTGGTGGCGGGAAAGCTGGTCGACTATTCGCTCGGCCTGTTTGCCTCGCGCGCTTATGTCGATGCCAATGGTCTGCCCAAAACAGCGGCCGAACTCGGCCAGCACACCCTTATCGGCTATGTGCCGGATCTCATTGTCAGCCCTTCGCTCGACTACGCGGCCGAATTCAGCGCGGACTGGCGCACCAGTTTCGCCATCTCCTCGGCGCTCGGCCAGGCCGAAGCAGTGCGCTCGGGCGCCGGCATCGGCATCCTGCACACCTTCGTCGCCCGCTCGATGCCGGAACTCGTGCCGGTCGATGTCGTGGCACCCATCCGCCGCGCCTACTGGCTGGTCTATCACGAATCGGTCAGGCCACTGCGCCGCGTCCAGATCGTCGCCAGCTTCATCACCAAGATGGTGGAGCGGGAGCGGAACCTGTTCGTCTGAGGCATGTCGCCCAAAACTGATCTCGGTTTTGGGCGAACGACATGCATAAACTAAGACGCTAAAGCGCATCGCATGAATCCGATCAAACGCGATACGCTTTGGCCGTGCCGCCTTTTCCTTGCCACAAAACCGGCCAGTGTGGCATCAGGCGTGCGGTCGCCGGCCACGGGCAGGTCGCCGGGTGGGGAACCTTTCAGAAAGCTGGCGCGGATAGACATGCGAGCCGTTCTTGCCATCCTGCCGCTGCTTTTCGTTTCCGCTTGCGCCAATCCGTGGACGAAGGTCCCGGAGGCCGAACTGCCCAAACCGATCCGCTACGCCATGGCGCGGCCTTCGCCTTTCGTCTTCGGCAATTATTGCGGCCCCGGCACCCGCACCGGCGATCTGTCGGCCCGGCCGGTCGACCGCCTCGCCGCGGCCTGCCAGACGCATGACGCCTGTTACATCGCCCGCCACAACCATTGCGACTGCGACGGCGCCCTGGTCGCCTCGGCGAAAGCGATCCGTGACGACAACGCAACGCCGCGCAAGATGCGCGGCGAGGCCGAACTGCTGATCGCCACCTTCGCCATTCCCGTCTGCAAGGTCTTCCCGCAGGGCTTCATGCCGCCGCGCGATCCGGCGCAATTGAGCGCCCTGAAGACCGGAGCGGCCGGGTGAAGGGTCGCGCATTCATCGCCGTTGTTCTGTTCGGGCTGGCTGTCCTTGCCGGCTGTGCCGGTACTGGTCGCAATGCCTGCGATCTCCTGCAAGGCCAGAGCGCTTGCGCGCGACCCGCGCTCTCCGCGGAGACAGCTGGGCCGCGGATCGCCGCCGCGCAGTTTTTCGGCGACGCCGGCACCAGCGACTACGAAAAACGCTTCCTGGCGCTGCTCGCCCGCCATCAGCTTGGCGCCATGGACCGCGCCAACGGCACCGGCCCTTTCGGCCACGACCGCCATGAGATCGCCAACAGCGATTTCCAGGCGACCTACCGGACGCTGCAAAAACTGGCCGGGCCGGTTGCCGAAACGCATCTGCCGCCGGCCGACGCCAACAGCGGCGAGGGTCATTTTGACGGACGCTGGCGGGTGTCGCGACAGACGCTCTACATCGATGCGGCGGCGCGGCCTTCGGCGCCCAAGACCTTCGATTTCTCCGGCCTGCAAGCGCGCAGCGTCGAGATCGTGCTGCGCCAGGCCGGCAAGCAACCGGCCGACATCGAAGGCGTCTGCGACGGCACGCTGGCGATCCGTGCCGGCGGCGCTTCACGCACCATCGCCACGGGCACGGCATTTCGCTTTCGCCTGTCCGGCGAGGACGATACGGTCAGCCTGTTTCCAAGTGACGGCCTGAACCGCTGCGCGGCAAGAATCCGCTCCAGCCTTGCTCCGGCCGGCGCGCCGCTCACCATCCGACGCGAAGAGACCGCCGATCCGGCGCTTGCCGCTTTCGACAGTCGCTACGAGCGTTGCCCGACGCCAGACCCAACCGGCCTCGATCCTCTCAGCCGCGCCTTCTATGCCAGCCGTTGGCTGTCGCAGACCTGTGCCTTGCCGATCGGAAAGCCGCGCCTGCTGCGCAAATCGCGCGACGGCTTCAACGCCAAGGTCGAGGCGCTGATGGGAGCGCCGCTGTCCGACAGCGCCATCGACAAGGGCGACCCGGAGCTGCCGCTCGACTTCTCCAGGGCCCCAAAACTGAAGCTGATCTATCTGTCATCCCTGGAGTTCAAGGCCGACTTCTCCGGCCGCATCATCGAACGGCTGATCCGTCATCATGCAGCCCTCGGCACCAAGGTGCGCATCCTGGTCACCGACGTGCTGGAGCGCGACAAGGACGACGCCATGCTGCATCGGCTGGCGGCCGAATTCCCCAATGTCGGGCTGCAGGAATATCGCTGGCGGGCGGACCGGGGCGCGCCGATCGACGAGCAGATTTCACAATTGCACAAGGTCCATCACGTCAAGATGCTGGCGACGCTTGCCGACGATCCACGGCGGTCGCGCGCCATCATCGGCGGCCGCAACATCCATGACGGCTTCCTGTTCCACCAGCCGATCGATCTGTCGCGCTATCCAGACCTTGAGCAATACGGCAAGACCGACGGGTTGTCGCTGAACTACTATTCGAACTGGAGCGACTTCGACATCGAGTTCGCCGATCCGGCCACGGTCGAGACCCTTGCCGCGCATCTTTCGACAGTGTGGCTGCGCGACGCCGACACCAATCTGGCGCGCCCCTTCTCCATTCCGGTCCGGTCCGACGGCGCCCGTCCTTCAGGCACGGCACGACACTTCATTTCGGTGCCTTACGAGGATGGCCATGCGCTGGAGGACTATTTCGTCGAGTTGGTCGACGCCGCCCAGCACCATATCCAGATCGTTAATCCCTACCTCAACCTGACGCCCAAGCTTGCCCAGGCTGTTGACCGGGCGCTCGCCCGCGGCGTCAGGATCGACATTGTCGGCCGCATCGATCTCAAGGGCGATATCGGCGGCAAGTTTCTCACCGCGCTCAACAAGCTGTTTGTCGAGAAATATGGCGATCGCATCAACATCCGCGAGTTCAAGGCGCCTGACGTGGTGCTGCATTCCAAGATCATGATGATCGACGAAAGGCTGGTCGCCATCTCGTCGGTCAACCTCAACAACCGCAGCTTCTTCCACGACAGTGAGAACGGCATGATGGTGCTCGATCCGGCCTTCTACACCAGGATGAAGCCGATCTATGACGACTATGTCGCCCACTCCAAACCGGTCGCCACCAATGTGACGATCCCGTGGGCCTACCGGCTGCTTTTCGACGAGGACTGGGTCCGGCAGGCGTTCTGACTCTCTAGCGCAGATAGCGCTCCTGCGCGAGGTCGCGGACGTCGATGTCAGGCACCCGGTTGGAGATGATGTCGGCCAGCACCTTGCCCGAGCCGCAAGCCATGGTCCAGCCGAGCGTGCCGTGGCCGGTGTTGAGATAGAGATTGGAAAGCTCGGTGCGGCCGATCAGCGGCGGACCATCCGGCGTCATCGGCCGCAGCCCGCACCAGAACGTCGCGTCCCGCATCGCGCCGGCGCCAGGAAAGAGATCGCCGACCGAGTGTTCCAGCGTGCGCCGCCGCGATTCGTGCAGCCTGAGGTCGAAGCCGGAAATCTCGGCCGTACCGCCAACCCGGATGCGGTCGCCAAGCCGGGTGATCGCCACCTTGTAGGTCTCGTCCATCACCGTCGAGACCGGCGCCGCCGCCGCGTCCTTGATCGGCACGGTGATCGAATAGCCCTTGACCGGATAGACCGGGATCGGCCGCTTCACTCGGCGCATGAAACCCGCCGAATAACTGCCCAGCGCCATCACATAGGCGTCGGCGGTCTTCCAGCCCTTGCTGGTGCTGAGATTGGCAATGCGGTTGCGGCTGCGGATGACGCGCCAGATCGTCACGTCGTACTCGAACTTGACGCCACGGGCCACACAGAGTTCGGCCAGCCTGTCGGTGAACATCTTGCAGTCGCCGGTCTCGTCGTGCGGCAGCCTGAGGCCGCCGACGAACTTTTCGCGCACCCCGGCAAGGCCAGGCTCAGCCGCGATGCAACCGTCCTGGTCGAGGATCTCGTAAGGCACGCCATACTTCTTCAGCACCTCGACATCGCCGCCGGTGCCGTCAAGCTGCTTTTGCGTCCGGAACAGCTGCAGCGTGCCCTGGGTCCGCTCGTCATAGGCGATGCCGGTCGCTTCGCGCAGCGCCTTGAGCGTATCGCGGCTGTATTCGGCCAGCGGCACCATGCGCGCCTTGTTGATCGCATAGCGCTCGGCCGTGCAGTTGCGCAGCATCTTGATGAGCCATGTCCACATATGCGGATCGAAGGCCGGCCGCACCACCAGCGGGCCATGCTTCATCAGCAGCCATTTGATCGCCTTCAGCGGAATGCCGGGCCCGGCCCAGGGCGAGGCGTAGCCGGGCGAAATTTCGCCGGCATTGGCGAAGCTGGTTTCCAGCGCCGGGCCTTTCTGGCGGTCGAGAACCGTCACCTCGTGGCCGGCCTCGGCGAGAAAGTACGCCGTGGTCACTCCGATGACGCCGCCGCCCAGCACCATGATCTTCATCGTTTACTCCTTGCCGCGTCGCACGCCCTTGAGGACGCCTGGACGCGGCGCATTCCGATTTGCGCATGATCCCCGGCGAAAATCGATGCCGATTTTCGAGATCATGCAGTGTTGCCTGTTCACGCCGCCGCAGGACCGGGGTCGTCGTCCCCTGTCTGCCGCATTCCGGCCCTTTCGCCAAGGGGCCGCCAATCGGCTGCGGCGCTGTAGACGAGGGTGAGCCCATGCGGCCGTCGCGCCTCGGCCTGGGATTTCTCCCTGACGGCACGCCGCGCGGCCTCCGGCTGGTAGAGCACGGTCGCGATCAGGACCGACTCCCGCCTGCCGTCGGCCTGTTCGATCCATGCAGTCTGGCCCTCGGCCATGCCGAGCATGCAAAGCCCCCGCCTTGTCATGATCGACAGGCTGGAGCCGACCGGGCCGCGCACCTCATTCTGCACCAGGGTCCGGGTCTGGGCGGGGCCGGCATCGACACGGAATACCAGCCTGCTGTTCAGCGTCACGATATCGGATCCGACCGAATCCATCGCGACGACCTCGGCCTTGGAAAGCTTGTCTTCAAGCATTGGAACAATCGGATCCGCGAAAGCCCGCCGACGCTCCAACATGATTTCGAGGACGGCGAAGTCCTTTGTCGTCAGCTGGAAATTCGCGCCTGTCATCACCGTCTCCATGATCAGGCCCCCTCCCGCCCGCAGGCCGGCGTATCGACCACTTCGATGGTCGCCGACAGTTCCCGGCCGCCACGGCTGCTCCAGCACACCGTCTGCCCAGCGGTCGCGCCGATGAGCGCCGTCCCCATCGGCGTCAGCACCGAGATCCTGTTTTCACTGATGTCTGCTTCGCCGGGATAGACCAGCGTGACGCGCTGGATGTTGCCGCCATCGTTGCGGATTGTTACCGCCGAGCCCATCCGCACGACATTGGCCGGCATGGAAGCCGCTGCCGTGACAACGGCACGGTCCATCTCCGAAAGCAATTCTTCGGCCGTCTCGGGCACGCGGTCGAGCGACGCCCGCGCCAGGCCCGTCAGCCTATGATGGTCGGCATCGGTGACCAGAAGCCGGCTCGGTGGACGCAATCCTGTTGCATGTTGCATGGCAAACCTCATGACTTGGCGCATCGAACAGACGCGCGCCTGCCGCCGCGCAAACGGTGGCTTGATGAAAAACCGGCAGCCGCGAAGCTGTCTGGCTCGGGAATGATAATGTCAGGTAGAAATGCCCCGGTTCGGACGGACGCCAAAAGGCGACCGCGCCGGGGCTACGATCCCGCGATCGGGCAGACCCTGAACAAGGTTCTGATATAAGCTGGGTTGCTCATGCATGGAGCCTTGCCGACAGGCGTCCGCTTGTCAAGCGCGGCCAAACCGCTCAACCGCCGACATAGCGCCGATGGAAGCGCGGACCGAGGCTGGTCAGGATCTCGTAGCCGATGGTGCCGGCATGGCCGGCGGCGTCATCGACGCTTTGCGAGGGACCGAGCAGTTCGACCAGATCACCCTCGCGCAGCCTGCCGGCCGGCAGGGCGGAAATGTCGAGAATGATCGAATCCATCGACACCCGCCCGACGAAAGGTAGCCGCACGCCCTCGAACCAGGCGGCGGACGCGGCGCGGCGTTGCCAGCCATCAGCGTAGCCGAACGAAATCGTCGCCAGCCTGAGCGGGCCTTGCGCATGATAGCTGTGGCCATAGCCGACGCCGGCGCCCTTTTCGACGCTGCGCGTCTGTGCCACCTTTGCCTGCAGCCGCACCACCGGCAGCATCGGATTGGACTTTGGCGGCGTCGGATTGATGCCGTAGAGGGCGGCACCGGGGCGGGCGAGATCGTAGTGAAAGGACGGCCCAAGAAAGATGCCGGAGGAATTGGCCAGCGACGCCGGCGCCTTCGGCAACATTGCGCGCAGCCGCTCGAACACCGACCGCTGCTTCTCATTGGCCGGATGCTCCGGCTCGTCGGCGCAGGCCAGATGGCTCATCACGTAACGGATGTCGATGCCGTCGAAAGCCTGCGGATCGGCGGCGATGCGATCCACATCCCGAGGCGCCATGCCGAGCCGCGACATGCCGCTGTCGACCTGGACCGCGGCCGGCAGTTTTCGGCCGGCGCGGCGGGCCGCAGCACGCCAGGCTGCCAGTTGCTCGTGGCTGTTGATAACAGCGCAAAGGTTTGCTGCCACGGCGTCCGGCTCGGCACCGGGCGGAATGCCGTTCAACACGAAAATGGCAGGGCCGGCCCCAAGCGAGCGGCGCAGGGCGACGCCTTCGCCCAGAAGCGCAACGAAGAAGATATCGCAGCCTTCGCGCAGCAGTGCCGCCCCGACCTGGCCGGCGCCAAGGCCGTAGCCGTCCGCCTTGAGCACACCAGCGCAGGCAACATCGCCCAACCGCGCCTTCAGCCGCCGGTAGTTTTCACGGATTGCACCGAGATCGATGGTGAGGATGGCCCCAGCCGCCACTTCGCTCGTGGCGGTGACCTCTTCTGGCGGCGATTTTTGGAGGGCGTCGTTCATGGCGACCGTTCTTGTGGTGGATGGGTTAGTCAGTAGTCAGTAGTCAGTAGAATTTGGCGCGGACCGCAACAGAACATTCAACCCTACTCCCCTACTCCCCTACTCCCCTACTATCGCACCAGATGCCGGAACGCCGCCACCACATCCTCATAGACATGGCGCTTGAACGGCACGATCAGGTCGGGAAGGTCCTGCATCGGCCGCCATGCCCATTTGTCGAACTCGGCGGTGTGGCCACCCGGCGGCGGATTGATCTGGATCTCGCTGACATCGCCGTGGAAGCGAAAGGCGAACCATTTCTGCGTCTGGCCGCGATACCGGCCCTTGAAGGCGATGCCGACGAGATGCTCCGGCAAATCATAGTTGATCCAGTCCGGCGCCTCGGCCAGTAGCGAGACGCCGCGCATGCCGGTCTCCTCATAGAGCTCGCGCTCGGCCGCCTGCAGGGGCTCCTCGCCCTCGTCGATGCCGCCTTGTGGCATCTGCCAGAGCTGCGTCGTGCCGGCAAATTCGCTGTCCGGTTCGGCAATGCGGTGCCCGACCCAGACCAGGCCCTCGGCATTGAGGATCATCAGCCCGACGCAGGGTCGGTAAGGCAGCGTTTCGCGGTCGATTTTGTTCGTCTTTGGCATCAGTCACTCTTTCCAGCCGTCTTCCGAGGGCTAGCCTTTTTGCGGATCGATAGCCACCGCTGAAATCGGCACGATCTCGATGCCGCGCTTCTTGGCCTCGACCACCCAGGATGACACGGTATCGACCGTCAGGTCGAAGGCCGAACCGATGCCGACGGCAGTGCCTTTGGCCCGCGCGGTCGCCTCCAGGCTGTCGAGCTTCTTCAGGATTTCGCCGCGATCCTGCACGGCATCAATCGCCATGTCGCCGGCGACGAAGGGCACGCCGTCCTTCAGCGCCAGATCCGGCGCCAGACTGCGCGCCGACGAGCCGTCATCGATATAGGCGAGGCCGCGTTTGCCGAGCTCGGCGATGAACGGCTCCATCGCCGCCGCGTCAGCGGAAAAGCGGGCGCCCATATAGTTCATGACGCCGGTATAGTTGGTCGTCCGCGACAGCGCCCAGTGCAGGCTCTTCAGGTTCTCGTCCGCGCTCGCCGCCACCGTCAGCGTGTTGCGTCCCGGATTGACCTTGGGATAATCGAACGGTTCGAGCGGCACCTGCATGACGATCTCGTGGCCGCTCTGCCTGGCTGCCTGCATCCAGCGGCCGATGCTGTTGCCTTGCGGCGCGAAGGCCAGCGTCACTTCCGCCGGCAGCTTGGCGATGGCCGCCTGGGTGCCGGTCTGCGAAACCGAAAGTCCACCGATGACGATCGCCACCCGTGCGCCGCGCCCGCCCGACCAGGGCCGCGCATAGACGTCGAACGGCCGCCTGCCATCGGCGGCGCGCACCGGCAACGGCCCGGTCTCGCTGGCCTCGATCAGCGCCTTGTCTGGAATATGCGCGACCTTCAGGTTCTGGCCGACGGTCGACGGGTCGCGAATGACGATCGCTGCCTTGGGCGGCCCATCGCCCTCCTCCGTCTGCACATGGATGATCTGCGGCCCACCTGATTTGACCGGCGCCTCCGGCTTCGGTGCCGCCGGGGCCAATGCAGGCGGCGCGGCGGCAGGTTCGGCCGCCGCGGTCACTTTCGGCGTTGAAACGGCAACCTGTTGCGGCTTACGAAACGGCTTTTCCCTGAGCGCGATCGCGCCGGAGATGCCTGCCACCACCAGCACGGCCACTGTCGCCATGATCGCACCGCCGCTGAGCTTGCCGGCGGCGCGCGGCGGCCGGACTGCCTGTCCGAGCGGGCGTTCGATGTCCTTGCCGATATCAGTCAAGCGTAATCCCCGGGCGCATGGCTCCGAA
>NZ_RZPB01000870.1:0-2275 GCF_003998535.1 Mesorhizobium sp. M7A.F.Ca.AU.002.02.1.1
CTGCAGAAGCCGCCGCTGATGCGTGAGCACCGGCTTTATCAGGCCGACTGGCTGATGCGGTTTACGGCTTTTCGCAACCGGAAATCCTCGCCGGCAGCAGCGACGGCATGCTCGATCTCGCCATCGACCCGAAGCTGGGCTGGGCACTGCGCAACCGGGGGCAGTTTCCCGTCGACATCAATCGCGCCGACCGCGAAGCGCTGCTGCGGGTGCCGGGTCTCGGCACCAAGGTGGTGGCGAAGATTTTGGAGACGCGCCGGCACCGGCGCATGCGGCTCGAGGATGTCGGGCGGTTCTGCCAGTCGATCGCCAAGCTCAGGCCCTTCATCATCGCCGAAGGCTGGTCGCCTGGTGCGCTGACCGACAAGGCCGGCCTGCGCGACAGGATCGTCCACTCCTGCGAACAATTATCGTTGTTCTGATCATGCGGCCGGCGGAACTCGATCTCGCCAGATACAGAGTTCGGCTCGACAGCGAGACGGATTTTGCCGGCTGGCGTGACGCGGCACGGCGGCTGGCCTTGAATGAGGTCAGGCCCGAGGACGTCGACTGGCATGTCGCGCCAGGCTCTGATCAGGCACAATTGCCTGAAGTGCCTGCGGGCGCGCAACTCGTCGTGCCGCGCGACTTCCTCGGGCATGCCGAAACGGCGTTCTGCCATTCCGATCCCGGCCGGTTTGCCTTTCTCTACCGAATGCTGTGGCGATTGCGCGACGAAGCTAAACTGCTGGAAATCGCGTCGGATTCCGACACCAGGCGGCTCGAGGCCATGGAGAAGGCGGTGCGGCGCGACAGCCACAAGATGCACGCCTTCGTACGTTTCCGGAAAATCGGCGACGGTGCCGATGAGCGCTATGTCGCCTGGTTCGAGCCGGATCATTTCATCGTCGAGCGCAACGCCGATTTCTTCGTCAGACGTTTCACCGGCATGCGCTGGACGATCCTGACCCCTTATGCCTCTGCCGACTGGGATGGCGAAAGGCTGGCGATCGGGCCGGGCGCGGCCAAGGGCGATGCGCCTGATCAGGACGATACCGAGGCGCTCTGGCGCACCTATTTCGAGAACATCTTCAACCCGGCGCGATTGAAGGTGAAAACCATGCAGAAGGAGATGCCGAAGAAATATTGGCGGAACCTTCCCGAGGCCTCGCTCATTCCAGACATGATCGCAGGAGCGGACAAGGCCGCCAAGGACATGATTGCGAAGATGCCGACAACACCCGCGCCGCACCACGCAAAGGTGCAGGCACGGCATTGGCCGAAGCAGCCCGTCGAAGCACCGGAAGATGATGCAAGCACGATTCCGGAATTGCGCGAGGCAGCGAAAGGCTGCCGCCGCTGCCCGCTGTGGCGCGACGCGACGCAGACCGTCTTCGGTGAAGGCCCTGACAATGCCAAGGTGATCTTCGTCGGCGAACAGCCGGGGGATCAGGAGGACCTCGCCGGCAAACCTTTCGTGGGTCCGGCCGGCAAGGTGTTCGATGCGATCCTGGACGATGCCGGTGTCGACCGGCAAAAGGTCTATGTCACCAACGCGGTCAAGCACTTCAAGTTCGAGCCGCGCGGCAAGCGCCGCATCCACTCCAAACCGAATTCCGGTGAGATTCAGGCCTGCCGCTGGTGGATCGACCAAGAATTCGAGCTGATCAAGCCGAACCTCGCCGTGGCACTCGGCGCGACAGCGGCGATGTCGCTGCTCGGCAAGGCGATTCCGGTGACAAAGATGCGCGGACAAGTGATCGAGCGCGAGGACGGATTGCGCGTGTTCATCACCATCCATCCCTCCTTCATCCTGCGCATCCGCGAACCCGCGGACAAGGAGGCTGAACGCGAACGGTTCCTGCAGGACATGAAGCTGGTGAAGCGGCTGATGGCCGCCTGATTGTCTGTTTTGCGCGATTCCGGACAGAAAACCTTCCTGGAATTGCTGCGGCTACCTGATCAGAATTGCCCTGAGATCGTTGACATTCGTACCGGTCGGGCCGGGTACGAAGAGATCGTCAACCGCGTTGAAGGCCGTCCAGGCATTGTTGCCGGCAAGCATAGCCTTGGCGTCCACCCCGGCAGCGCGCATGCGCGACACGGTCGAAGCATCGGCAAAGGCACCGGCATTGTTTTCCGAACCGTCGATGCCGTCAGTGTCGGCGGCCAGCGCATTGATACCGTCGACGCCATTGATGCCGATGGCGAAGGCGAGCAGGAATTCCGAATTGCGGCCGCCCTTGCCTTTTGCGCGCAGCGTCACGGTTGTCTCGCCGCCCGACAGGATCAGCAC
>NZ_RZPB01000871.1:0-2255 GCF_003998535.1 Mesorhizobium sp. M7A.F.Ca.AU.002.02.1.1
TACATGCACTGCGCAAAAGCCTTCATGCGCTCGGATTTGTGGAAGCCGGAAACCTGGTACGACCGCGCGACGCTGCCGACGCTCGGCCAGATCATGCGCGATCAGCTGGCGGTTGCCGATTCCGCCGAGGCGACCGACCGCTGGCTCGACGAGGAATACAAGAAGACGATGTGGTAGTTTTTGCGGACGCGATTCGCGTCTGGACCGATTCCATACCTTGCTGAACATCCTTGCCATTTCCGGCAGCCTGCGCGCGGCCTCCACAAATTCGGCGCTGATCGCCACACTGGCGCGCGAAGCGCCGTCCGGCTGCCGCGTCACCGTCCATGACGGGCTTGGCCGTTTGCCGATCTTCAATCCCGACGATGAAGGCGAGCGGACACCGCTCGAAGCCTCCAAGCTGATCCATGCCGTCAGTCGAGCCGACGGCCTGATCATCTCCTGTCCGGAATATGCCCATGGCGTGCCGGGCGGGCTGAAGAACGCGCTCGACTGGCTGGTCTCGCGCGATGCCGCCGTCGCCAAGCCCGCCATGCTGGTACACGCCTCGCCGCGCTCGCTGTTCGCCCGCGCCGCATTGGCTGAGATCATGCGCACCATGTCGTTCGCGCTTTACGACGATGTGCTGGAGATCGCCCTGCTCGGCAGGAAGCCGCCGGAGGTGGCGGGCATCCTGGCGGCGCCGGCGAACCGGCAGGCGATGCATGATGCACTGAATGCCTTCGCGGAGTTTATCCGCTCGCGTTGAGCGGCGGCCTCTCTTCCTTCTCCCCTTGTGGGTCCGAAGGACGGGGCGAGACCCGTGGCTCGCCCCAGGGTGGTGGCCTCGCGAGCGAGGTCGGATGAGGGATGTTCCAGCTTGGCACTGACGGCAATCCGTCACCCACCCTCAACCGTCTCGGCCTCCCAAAAGGGGAGAAGGAAAGATCGCGCATTACCCCTTTCGCAGCGTCTCCACATCGGTCTTCCCAACGTACCAATCGCGGGCGTTGACCTCTTCAAAAACCACCCAGACATCGTCGTTGCTCAGCCCGGTGGCGTCCATGATGGCCGCGGTGACCTTCTTGGCGATATCCGCCTTCTTGCCCGCCGGATCGGCGGCGATCACTTCCTTGACGATGCGGATGTTGACGAATGGCATTTCTTGTCCTCCCGGGGATGTTCGTGCTCACGACCCGCTTCGATGAAACCGTCGAACGGTCGCCAGTGTTCAACTCTCAGTATGTCTTGGCGCCGTTGACCATCAGCCGCACCATGTAGAGCGACGTGGTGCCGGCGATGTAGAGGCAATTCAGCTTGTTGCCGCCGAACACGCAATTGGCGGTGACTTCCGGCACCTTGACCTTGCCGATCAGCGTGCCGTCCGGATCGTAGCAATGGATGCCATCGGCGGCACTGGTCCAGATGCGGCCGTCCTCGTCGAGCCTGAAGCCGTCGAACAGGCCGGCGGTGCAGTCGGCGAAGACTTTTTCGCCGGAGACTTTCTTGCCGCCCTTGCCGACATTGAACACCCGCATATGCGCCGGATTCTGCGCGCCATGCGTGCGGCCGGTATCGACGACATAAAGCTTGCTCTCGTCCAGCGAGAAGGCGAGGCCGTTGGGCCTGACCATGTCGGTGATGACGGCTTCGAGCTCGCCGGTGCCGGGATCGACCCGGTAGACGTGGCAGGCGCCGATTTCGCTCTCAGCCCTGTCGCCCTCATAATCCGTATCGATGCCGTAGCTTGGATCGGTGAACCAGATGGAACCGTCGGATTTCACCACCGCGTCGTTGGGCGAATTCAGCCGCTTGCCTTTCCATTTGGCCGCGATCGTGGTGACCGAGCCGTCGAACTCGGTGCGGCTGACGCGGCGGCCCGAATGCTCGCAGGTGATCAGCCGGCCCTGCCGGTCGACGGTGTTGCCGTTCGAGTTGCCGGACGGCTGCCGGAAGACGCTGACATTGCCGTCGGTCTCGTCATAACGCAGCATGCGATTGTTGGGGATGTCGGACCAGACGACATAGCGGCCGGCGGCGAACCAGGCCGGCCCCTCCGCCCACTGGCATCCGGTGAACAGCTTCTCGACCTGCGCGTTGCCGTTGAACAGGCGCGCGAAGCGCGGATCGAGAATTTCATAATAGTCTGCGGCCGCCATGCTTTCCTCCCGGCATCAATGACAGGGATCAAGCCAGCCGGAGGGACAGAAGGCAATGTGGGTACGCACAGTGTCCCACAAAAGATCGCTTGCCGGCTCTGCGCATGACGTTAGCGC
>NZ_RZPB01000872.1:0-2255 GCF_003998535.1 Mesorhizobium sp. M7A.F.Ca.AU.002.02.1.1
GCGACGTGGTCGTCGATCTCAGCCATGTCCAGTTCGAAATCGTCGTCGAGCGACACCGAAAGCTCGTCGTCCATCGCGCTGGCGTCAGCCGCTTCGAATGCCGGCTCATGCACGAAAGTCGGCTCATGAGCCTGAACAACCGGAGCGGCGTCGCTGTCGTCAGCGCCGAACTCGCCCATCATTTCTTTCTCGAGATCGATATCGAAATCGCCCTCTTCGAGCCCGTGATCGGCGGCTGGGGCCTGCGGCTGGGCGGGCGATTGCGGCCTGACCGGCTGGCGCGGGTCGAATCCCATGATCCTGGTCAGTTCCGCGAACGGATCATCCTCAGCGATGTCGTTGTTGTCGGCTACTCTCAGCTGGGTTCTGTCTGCCATTATTGTTCCCGAACTCGCACTCATTCGGACGCCATGGACGTCGCGTAGGGTTGGCCCTTACCAGCGCAATGTGGGCAAAAGGTGACAGGTTATTTAGTCAAACCTAACGCATTTCAGTGGGCGCGGCGGCCCCGATCAACGTCAGGCCGGACGTCAAAACGTCCGAAACAGCCTGCACCAGCCCTAGTCTGGCATGCGTCAATTGTCGGTCGTTAACCTTAACAAAACGTAAGTCCGGATTATCCGTGCCACGGTTCCAGTGCCCGTGGAAGCTGGAAGCCAGATCATAGAGGTAAAATGCCAGCCGATGCGGCTCGAGCGCAAGGGCGGCGGACTCGATCAGCCGCGGGTATTCGGCAAGCTTGCGGATCAGGCCGATCTCGCCCTCGTCGGTCAGCAATGCCGCGGCGGACGCCAGGCTGTTGCGGTCGAAATTGGCTTCGCCCAGTTGCTCGCTCGCCTGCCGGAACACCGAATGACAGCGCGCCGAGGCGTACTGGACATAGAACACCGGATTGTCCTTGGACTGCTCGGTCACCTTGGCGAAATCGAAATCCAGCGGCGCATCGTTCTTGCGATAGAGCATCATGAAGCGGATCGCGTCGCGGCCCACCTCCTCCACCACTTCGCGCAGCGTCACGAAATCGCCCGACCGCTTCGACATACGCACCGGTTCGCCCTCGCGAAACAGCTTGACCAGATTGCAAAGCAGCACGGTGAGCTTGACCTCTTCGCCGGCAATCGCCCGCGCCAGGGCTTCCAGCCGCTTGACGTAGCCGCCATGGTCGGCGCCGAGCACATAGATCAGGTCGACGAAGCCGCGATCGACCTTGTCCTTGAGATAGGCAACGTCGGCGGCGAAATAGGTGAATGAGCCGTCCGACTTGACCAGCGCCCGGTCCATGTCGTCGCCGACCGCGGTCGAGCGGAACAGCGTCTGCTCGCGGTCCTCCCAATCGTCGGGTTTCTCGCCCTTGGGCGGCGGCAGCTTGCCCTTGTAGATATGGCCCTTCAGCGTCAGATCGTTGATCGCGGATCGGATCTTCCTGGCATTGTCGGCGTGCAGCGTGCGCTCGGAGAAGAACACGTCGTGATGCACGTTGAGCATCGCCAGGTCCTCGCGGATCATCGCCATCATCGCATCGATGGTGCGATCCTTGACGATGGCGAGCGCCTCGTCATCGGGCATCTGCAGCAGCGAGCGGCCGAATTCCGCGACCAGCGCCTGACCAACTGGCACCAGGTAATCACCCGGATAAAGCCCGCTCGGAATCTCGCCGATGTCGTCACCCAGCGCTTCGCGGTAACGCAGGAATGCGGAACGGCCGAGCACGTCGATCTGCGAGCCGGCGTCGTTGATGACGTATTCTTTGGTCACGTCGTAACCGGCGAAGGCCATCAGATTGGCAAGTGCATCGCCGACGACAGCACCCCGGCAATGGCCGACATGCATCGGTCCGGTCGGATTGGCCGAGACATATTCGACATTGGTCTTCCTGCCGCCGCCAACCATCGAGCGGCCATAGTTGCGGCCCTCGCCGAGCAGTGCGGTCAGATGTGTCTGCCAGAAGCCGTCCTTCAGCCTGAGATTGACGAAACCGGGGCCGGCCACCTCTGTTGCCGCGACATCCTTGTCGTCGCGCAGCGCCTGCGCCAGTCTTTCGGCCAGCGCGCGCGGGTTCTGGCCGGTCGGCTTGGCCAGCACCATTGCCGCATTGGTCGCCAGGTCGCCATGGCTGGCGTCGCGCGGCGGCTCAACGGCAATGCGCGACAGGTCAGGCGAAATGCCGTCTTTGTCTTTCAGATCAAGCGCTTCGACGGCTTTTATGATTCGCGCGGTGAAATCGGCGAAGATGTTCATTTGTGTGACTCTGGGGT
>NZ_RZPB01000873.1:0-2254 GCF_003998535.1 Mesorhizobium sp. M7A.F.Ca.AU.002.02.1.1
CTCGAAATTCCGCGTGACGCTGCCCTTTCGCTGTCCCTGCTGCGGGGCGGCTTGCCGGGAGCTCGCTGGATCGACGTCGAAAACTACCATCTGACGCTGCGCTTCATCGGCGATGTTCCCGGCCATGTCGCCGACGAGATCGCCAACGCGCTCGACCGCGTCCACCGCCCTTCTTTCTCGCTGGCGCTGACCGGCGTCGGCGCTTTCGGCCAGAAGAAGCCGCATGCGGTATGGGCGGGCGCTTCCGCCTCGCCCGATCTGGCCGCCCTTCAAGGTGAGGTCGACCGCATCTGCCAGCGGCTCGGCATCCCGGCCGACCCGCGCAAATTCATGCCGCATGTGACGCTGGCGCGCTTGCGCAATTCGACCCCGCTGGACGTTGCCCAATATCTGTCGGCGCGCGGCAATTTCTCGACGCTGCCGTTCCGCATCGGCCGTTTCGTTTTGATGTCGTCGCGCGATTCGGTCGGCGGCGGACCCTACATCGTCGAGGAAGCCTGGCCGCTGTCAGGCACGGACGCCCGCGCCTCCAGCCTTGTCGCCAGCGCCTCCGACGCCTCGCGGATCATGCGATAGGCGGAAGCGAAGGCTTCTGCCTCGTCATGATAAGGATCCGGCACGTCGCGTGCCTTTCCCTGCGCGAATTCCAGGAACAGATGGATACGGTCCTGCACGGCCGCCGGCGCCAGCGCCTTCAGGTCAGCGACATTCGACCGGTCCATGCCAAGGATCAGGTCGAAACGGTGGAGGTCCTGCGGCGTGACCTTGCGCGCCCTCTGCCCGGAAATGTCGACGCCGTGCCGCATGGCGACCGCGATCGCGCGTCGATCGGGGGCAGAGCCGGCCTCCCAGTCACTGGTTCCCGCCGAATCGAGCAGGATATCCCGGGCCGACCCGCGCTCGGCCCAAACGGCGCGGAAGACACCTTCCGCCAGCGGCGACCGGCAGATGTTGCCGAGGCAGACGAAGAGAATGGAATTTATAGGCTTCGCGCTCATCGATCCGTCGCTATGGTGAGGGTCGTTTTCGAATAGCACAGGATAGGGACATGGCGAGAGAGAAACTGGGCAGGCAAGCCGCTGAAGCCGCATTGACGGGCCTCGACGGCTGGGCGCTGGCGGAAGACGGCGCCTCCATCAAGCGCACATTCACCTTCGCGAATTTCTCCGAGGCTTTCGCCTTCATGACCCGCGTCGCGCTTGCCGCCGAGGCGATGGATCATCATCCCGACTGGTCGAATGTCTACAAGACCGTCGACGTGACGCTGAACACCCACGACGCCGGCGGCGTCACTGCGCTCGATATCGATCTGGCCACGAAAATGAACCGTTTTGCCGGCGCCTGAGGCCTGGTATCGCCTCGGCAGGCCCAAATCGGCACCGGCATCTTGTAGCGGGGGTCGGGTTTCACCACATTTTCCCCCGCGGGGCAGGCGCCGGATGCGCATGAGCCCCGCAAGGAGAGACTGATGGCGCAACAATCCGGTTTTGATTTCTTCGGCTTTGGCGGCAAGCCGTCAGACGAGAGCGAAGTGCGCGAGAAATTCTGGCGCACAGCCAAGAAGGCCGCGCGGCAGATCCCCTTCATGGAAGAGGTCGTGGCCGCCTATTATTGCGCCATGGACAAGAACACGCCGCTGCGCGCCAAGGGCATTCTGCTGGCCGCGCTCGGCTATTTCGTGCTGCCGGTGGATGTCATCCCCGACTTCGTCTTCGGGCTTGGCTTCACCGACGACATCGCTGTGCTCACCGCCGCGATCACCGCCGTCAGTGCCCACATCACCACTGCGCACCGGCAGGCCGCCAGGGACGCCATGGCCGAGAAGGGCTGAACACGCGCGCGGAACGCCGTTGAAGCCGGCTTTCGGCGACAGCGTAAAAAGTCAAACTCTTGCCGCTTTCGTGGCCTTCAAGTCGCCAAAGGGATGTCGCGCCACCCGCTCGCAGGGCGGCGGCGCGGGTATGGTGGCGGTTTCCTCGGGGTGAGGGTCCTTTTCTCTTCGGAAATTCACCGTTTGGTAACCCAGATTAAATCAAAATGAAGCGACGGGCAGGACGCCAAGCCGGCCTGCCTCCGCACCATTTGGAATACGGGAAAAGCGATGCGCGGATTGATTGCGATAGTTTCGAGTCTGGCCCTGGTGGCCGTGGCAGCGCCGGCACTGGCGCAGTCGGCGACCAAGATCGGCCAGCACAATGCCTGGGGCACCTACAGCTACCAGGCATCGGGCGGCAAGGTCTGCTATGTCCTGACC
>NZ_RZPB01000874.1:0-2251 GCF_003998535.1 Mesorhizobium sp. M7A.F.Ca.AU.002.02.1.1
TCCTTGTTCTGGCTGGGTTGAATTATATAGGTGAACATTCACTGATAATGAAGGGGTCGGCCCGGCATGCGAGCTTCAACAATTCTTGACCGCGACCCAAGCGCGCAATTGACCGGAGGCACCTTGAGCCCTAGTTTAGAACTATTCTAAACTAGGGTGAATTCCTCATGCTTTCCCGTGTTTTCGGCTTCGGCCGCCGCCCCTTCGAATCGCTTTCCGAACAGGAGATCCTGGCGCTGGCCATTTCGTCCGAGGAGGATGACGGTCGCATCTATCGGGCCTATGCCGACGGCCTGACGGAAAACTTCCCGCAATCGGCAAAAGTGTTCGAGGAGATGGCCGAGGAAGAGGATGGCCATCGCGATTCGCTGATCGAGCTTTTCCGCAAGCGTTTCGGCGAGCGCATTCCGCTGATCCGGCGCGAACATGTGAAGGGCTATTACGAGCGCAAGCCCGACTGGCTGGTCCGGCCGCTCGGCATCGAGCACGTGCGCAGCCAGGCCGAGGCGATGGAGCGGCAAGCCTACCTTTTCTATGTCGAGGCTGCCAAGCGCACGGCGGATGCCTCGACGCGAAAACTGCTCGACGATCTGGCGGTGGCCGAACTGGGCCATGAGACACTGGCGCAGCGGCTGGAGCAGAAACATGTGCCGGGCGAAGTGAAGGATGAAGAGACCGCCGCCGAGCAGCGCCAGTTCATCCTCACCTATGTGCAACCAGGGCTGGCCGGGCTGATGGACGGATCGGTGTCCACACTGGCGCCGATCTTTGCTGCCGCCTTTGCCACGCATGACACCTGGCAGACGCTGCTGGTCGGGCTTGCCGCCTCGATCGGCGCCGGCATTTCGATGGGCTTCACCGAAGTCGCTTCAGACGACGGCAAGCTGTCGGGCCGCGGCTCGCCGCTCAAGCGCGGTCTGACCGTCGGCATCATGACGACGCTAGGCGGTCTCGGGCATGCACTCCCCTATCTCATTCCGCATTTCTGGACGGCGACCGGGGTTGCCGCGGTGGTGGTGTTCTTCGAATTGTGGGCGATCGCTTTTGTCCAGAACCGCTACATGCAGACGCCCTTCCTGCGCGCCGCCTTCCAGGTGGTGCTGGGCGGCGCCCTGGTGTTCGCGGCCGGCGTGCTGATCGGGAATGCGTGAGTAGCCTCACTCACCCATTCACCGCCCGACTGTCGGCCGGCGCCTCGTCCCTTTCCGTCAGCCCATAGTCCCTCACGACATGGGCGATGCGCAATCGGTAGCCGGCAAAGATGCCGCCGCGACCGGCCTTCTGCGCCTGCCGGTGTTCCTCGGTGTTGCGCCAGTCCTTCACGGCTTCCTCATCTCGCCAGAACGACAGCGACAGGATGCGGTTCGGATCGGCCAGGCTCTGAAAACGCTCGATGGAGAGAAAGCCGTCAATGCCGTCGAGCAGCGGACGCAGGTCCGCGGCGATGCTCAGATAGGCATCGCGCCGGCCCTCCGCCGGTTCGACCTCGAAGATGACGGCAATCACGGCAGCACCAGTTTCGCGTGCGGGCCTGAGGCCAGTTTCAGGAACATGCGATCCTCCTTCAGGATGAATCTCTCGCGTTTGGCGAACTCGTAGTTTGCCTTGCCGGCGGGATCGGCGGCAAGCCGGGCGCGATAGGCTTCGTAGGCGGCCAGGCTTTCGATGTTATAGGCCGCATAGGCGGTCGTCGCCGAGCCCTCATGCGGCGCGTAATAGCCGATCAGATCGGCGCCGCAGCGCGGAATGGCCTGACCCCAGTTGCGCGCATACTCCTCGAAGGCCGCCTTGCCGAACGGGTCGATCTCGTAGCGGATGAAGCAGGTGATGGTCATTGTGGTCTCCTCGGGGCTGCGTCAATAGTTTGAACGACATCGAAACGTCGTGCCGACTGGTCTGCTAGGGCTGCCAGAAGGACTTCGCGCATTCGCGGCGCACGTCTTGCCGCGTCAGGCCAAGGTCGCGCAGCTGATGGTCGTCGATCTCGGCAAGGTCGAGACGCTGCAGATGGCGGTCATACCAGCGGGCCAGCAGCCGCGAACGCAACCAGCTGACGAACGGGAAGAACCGACGGCTGTGGAGCGGGGCTGAGGGGAAAGCGGTTCGTGCGGCCATCGTCGTCTCCTTGATCTCACCGGAGAATAGTGATTATCTGACAAGAACGCTTCGATGAGGAACGAACTATGCGCGAAGGACCCGACATCGCCCGCATCGCCAGCCTGGTCGGCGACCCGGCACGGGCAAACATGCT
>NZ_RZPB01000875.1:0-2251 GCF_003998535.1 Mesorhizobium sp. M7A.F.Ca.AU.002.02.1.1
GGTGCGCTGGCCAAAGCCGGCATCGAGGGCGCATCCGGTGCTGTCGTGGTGACATCCAGGGTTTCGGTCGAAATGGTGCAGAAGACGGCTTCTATCGGTTCGGCCTTCATCATCGCCGTCTCGGCGCCGACCGCCCTTGCCATCCGCACGGCGCAAGAGTCCGGCATGACGCTGGTGGCGCTGGTTCGCGGCGACGATTTTGATATTTTCACCCACCCCGACCGGGTGATTTGCGGAGTTGCCAAGCATGTCGCATGACGAAGAACACATTATGAGCACTGCCGAGAAGCTGGTGCGCATGGCAAACCAGATCGCCGACTTCTTCCATTCCAAGCCGCGCGAGGAAGGCATTGCCGGCGTCGCCGAGCACATCAACAAGTTCTGGGAGCCGAGGATGCGGCGGCAGTTCTTCGAAATGCTGGACGACGGCACCGGGAACTTCAACGAGTTGGTGGTGGCCGCCTCCGCCAGGATCAAGCGACCGATCACGCCGGCTGCGGCCGACCTCAAACTCGGGCTCAAGCCCTCCCCTGCCGACGTCGCCGCCTCGCAGGAATAGCCGCCAAGCCGCGCCAACTTACATTCACAATCGCTAAAGTTTAAGCTGCCGCAATCTGCGCTGTTCTGCTATGGTTTGACGACCAGAAATCGTCAGGCCGGGGTGGAAATCTCGTGAGGCCGATCGAGACGCGATACGCCTGTAGCGGCGATGTGCGGATCGCCTATCAGGTGGTCGGGCAGGGATCGTTCGATCTCGTCTTCGTGCCGGGCTTCATTTCCAACCTCGACCTGCACTGGGAAGACGAGGGCTACACCAGGCTCTTGAAGCGGCTTTCGGCGTTCTCTCGGCTGATCCTGTTCGACAAGCGCGGCACCGGCCTGTCCGACCGTGTCGACGCGCATAACCTGCCCAGTCTCGAGACGCGGATAGACGATGTGCGCGCGGTAATGGACGCCGCTGGCAGCGGCCGTGCGGCGCTGCTCGGCTCCTCCGAAGGCGCGCCGATGGCAATGCTGTTCGCCGCCACCTATCCGGAGCGGACACGGGCGCTGGCGCTCTATGGCGGCTATGCGCATTTCCACAAATGGGTGATGTCGCCCGAACGCCTCGACGCTTTCATCGAGATGGCGGAGACAGCCTGGGGCACTGGCGCCACGCTGCCCCATTTCGCGCCGAGCCGGGTCGACGACGCGCATTTCGCCCAGTGGTGGGCACGTTTCGAACGATTGTCGGCGAGCCCGACGGCGGCGGCGGCGCTGGCGCGCATGAACGCCGACGTCGACATCCGCCATATCCTGAGCGTGATCAGCGCGCCGACGCTTGTAATCCATCGCCGCAACGATGCGCGGGTCGACCCCGACGCCAGCCGCTTCCTTGCACAGAAGATCCCCGGCGCCCGACTGGTCGAGATTCCCGGACGCGACCATCCGATCTGGACCGGCGATGTCGATGGGGTGGCCGACCTGATCGAGGAATTCCTGACCGGCGAACGCGCCGTGGGCGAAGTAGACCGCGTGCTGGCCGCACTGCTGGTGACACGCATCTACGACACGGCACGGCTCGGCGACCGGATGTGGAGCGAACGCAGCCAACGCTTCCAGGAAACCTGGCGGCTGCTGGTCGGGCGCCATGGCGGGCGCTCTGTGGGCCTGCATGGCGAGTTGATGATTTCGCGCTTCGACGGCCCGGCACGCGCCATACGCTGCGCGGCAGCGCTGCGCGAGGCGGCGCAGGAAATCGGCGTGGCAAGCGCACAAGGGGCGCATGTCGGCGAGATCGAAGTGCGCGGTCCACCCGTTGGGACGACGGCGCGGGTGGCAATGCAACTGGCCGCCCATGCCGGCCGCGGCGACATTATCGCGTCGCGTCTGATCGCCGATCTGGCGGCTGGGTCGGGCCTGCATTTCACCGACGCCGGGCGCATCAGTGTCGACGAGCTGGAGCAGCCGCTGGCGCTGGTCCATGCGACGTCCGAACAGCATCTGGAACCCGCCTGCCGGCCCAAACCCAAGACCGCCGAGCCGGCCGCATTGACGGCGCGCGAAAGCGAGGTGGTGAGCCTCGTCGCCGACGGCAAGAGCAATGCCGCGATCGCCGCCGAATTGCGGCTGAGCGAACACACGGTCAAGCGCCATGTCGCCAACATACTGCTCAAGCTGGATCTGCCGTCGCGGGCGGCGGCAGATCCAGCTTGAGCAGTATGTTGGCGACATGGCGCTTGACCGTGTGTTCGCTCAGCCGCAATTCGGC
>NZ_RZPB01000876.1:0-2247 GCF_003998535.1 Mesorhizobium sp. M7A.F.Ca.AU.002.02.1.1
CCTCCATGTCGGCCTCCTTGTCGCCGACGATCAGCGAACGCCGCAGATCGAGCCCGAGGCGACTGGCCGCCTCCAGCAGCATGCCCGGATTGGGCTTGCGCATCGGATGATCTGCGGCCGCGAGCGGGCCGGAGCCCGCCTCGTGATAGGCGCAGGCAAGGACCATGTCGACGAACGCATTGTCGGCGCGTAGCAGTTCGAGCACGCGGCCATTGACGGCGGCGAAATCGCTCCAGCCGAAATAGCCGCGCGCGATGCCGGACTGGTTGGTGACGACGATGACGGGAATGCCGGCCCCGTTGGCGGCGGCTATCACCGCGGCTATATCCGCGCGCAGCACCATTTCGCCAGGATCATCCGGATAGCCCGTATCGATATTGATGGTGCCGTCGCGGTCGAGGAACAGCGCCGGAGAGCCGGCGGCGAACACCTTTGAGCCGACCTGCTCGACCCACAGGCCCGGCTCAGCCAGCGGATAGCGGCCAGAGGTCGTGGGATCAGCCATTGCTGAGGCGCGCTTCGACCACCTCGCACAGATGATGATAAAGGCACAGATGCCCCTGCTGGATGATCGGCGTCGAGGTCGACGGAACGTTGAGCAGGATATCGGACAGAGGTTTCAGCTTGCCGCCGGTATCGCCGGTCATGCCGATCACCGTCATGTCCATCCTCCGTGCCTGTTCGGCGGCGGCGAGGATGCTCGGCGAATTGCCGCTGGTCGAGATTGCCAGAAGCACGCCGCCGGCCGCGCCATGCGCCTCGACCTGGCGCGAAAACACCGTGTCGAAGCCATAGTCGTTGCCCCAGGCGGTCAGCACCGCCGCATTGGCCGGCAGCGCGATGACATTGTAGGCCTTGCGCTCCTTGAGAAAGCGGCCGACCAGTTCGCCGGCAATGTGGATGGCGTCGCTGGCCGAGCCGCCATTGCCGGCGATGAGCAAGGCCTTCCCCGACGAAAGCGCCGTCACCACCGCGCTCGCCGCCCGCTCCATCTCACCGGTCAGGTCCCGTTCGACCATGGCTGATATGGCAGCCGCCGAGCGGACAAGGTAATCGTTCAAGTCGGACATGAAACCCTCAGTTTGTGGTGCCGCCGGCGCGCAATTTGCCAATGGTGTTGGTGGTGCTTTTTCCAGCGACGAGATCGACCAGCACGACGCGTCCGCCGGCCTTCTGCACCACATCGGCGCCGACCACGGTATCGACCGTGTAATCGGCGCCCTTGACCAGTATGTCGGGCAGCAGCGCTTCGATCAGCGCCAGCGGCGTATCTTCCTCGAACACCACGACCGCGTCGACCGAGGCGAGTGCTGCCAGCACGCAGGCGCGGTCGTGCTGGTCGTTGACCGGCCGGCCGGCGCCCTTCAGGCGCCGCACCGAGGCATCGCTGTTGAGGCCGAGCACCAGCCGGTCGCACTGGCTTCGCGCCGCGTGCAGCAAGCTGACATGGCCGGCATGCAGGATGTCGAAGCAACCATTGGTGAAGCCGACGCTCAGGCCCTCTTCCTTCCACGCCGCCACCATGCGGGCGGCCGATGTGGCGTCGAGGATGGCGTCCTTGTGGGCGGTCGGCCCATGTGAACGGAACAGCGCGCCGGTGAGTTCCTCGACCGTCAGCCGCGCTGTGCCGCGTTTTCCCACAACGACGCCACCAGCGGCATTGGCGATCGAAGCGGCCATGACCGTATCGGCGCCTACGGCCAGCGCCAGCGCGAAGCTCGCGATCACCGTATCGCCGGCGCCCGAAACGTCGAACACTTCGCGCGCCTGGGTGGCGATGTGGCGCGCCTCGTCGGGGCCGACCACGCTCATGCCCTTTTCGCTGCGCGTCGCAACGACGAAATCGAAACCATGTGCCGAAATCAGCTGGCGCGCGGCAGCCACGATCTCGTCATCGGCGAACACCGCATGGCCGACGGCCTCGCCGAGTTCCTTGCGGTTGGGGGTGATGGCGGTCGCCCCGGCATAGCGCGCGTAATCGCGGCCCTTCGGGTCGACCAGCACCGGCTTTCCAGCCTCGCGGCAGATGGCGATCAAGTCGCCGGCGACGCCGTCGAGCAGGATGCCTTTGCCGTAATCGGACAGGATGACGATGTCGGCGTGCGCCAGCGCGGCGCGGAAATGGCGGATCAGGCCGGCTCGCTCCGCGGCGCCGAGCGGCTTGATCTCCTCTTCATCGAAACGCAGCACCTGCTGGTTGAGCGCGCTGAAGCGGCTTTTGGACGATGTCATGCGACCAGGCTCCTG
>NZ_RZPB01000877.1:0-2247 GCF_003998535.1 Mesorhizobium sp. M7A.F.Ca.AU.002.02.1.1
CGTCCGGACAGAGCGGCGCGGGCTCGATCGCCGCCGGTCTTGCTGGGGTCGCCAGGGCCGGCGTTGGCGCTGCTGCCCAGCCGGTGAGACAGGCAACGTCGCGCGCGGCTTCGGCCCTGTCTTCCAGCCAGCAGGCTGGCCGCTCGGCCGCATGGAGTGCGACCGGTGGAGAGCAGCCATCGGGAGCTGCTTCAGGGCGAACTTCAGGCGGCGAAGCCAGTGCGGGATCCCCGCCGGAATGGGCCACCCGCATGAAGCGCGGCCAGGCCATGAGCCATGGCGCCAGCACGGCCGCACATTCGGTCCGATCGGGCGATCACGGCGGCGGCTCGATGAATGTTTCCCTCAGTCAGGACGAGCGCCGATGAACCTCTTCAGACGACCTTCCGTTCGTTACGGAAAAACACCGCTGCCCGAGACGCCCTACCAGCGTGCAGCACAGGTCTGGGACGAGCGCATAGGCTCGGCTCGTGTGCAGGCGAAGAACTGGCGGGTGATGGCCTTCGGCTCGCTCGTCCTGGCGGCTGGTTTCGCCGCAGCACTGGTCTGGCAATCCACACGCGGAACCGTGGTTCCCTGGATCGTTCAGGTCGATAAACTTGGCGAGGCCCAGGCGGTCGCTCCAGCTGTTGCCGACTATCGGCCGACCGATCCGCAGATCGCATGGCATCTCGCTCGGTTCATCGAGCAGATTAGAAGCGTGCCGGACGATCCGGTCATTGTCCGCCAGAACTGGTTGCGCGCCTATGACTACACCACCGACCGCGGCGCTGTATCTCTCAACGATTACGCCCGGGTGAACGATCCCTTCGCCAAGGTCGGCAAAGTCCAGATCGCAATCGAGGTCTCCAGCGTCATCCGCGCCTCGCAGGATTCGTTCCGCGTCGCCTGGATCGAACGCCGCTATGAGAACGGCAGTCTGACCAGCACCGAGCGTTGGACTGCCATCCTCACAATCATCATCCAGCCACCCCGCGATGCCGACCGGCTGAAGGCCAATCCACTCGGCGTCTACATCAATGCCATCAACTGGTCGAAGGAGCTTTCATGATGGGTGCGGCACGAACCCGCGATACGACGAGGCAGACTGCCCGCAACATCCCAAAGGCCCATCTTCTGGCCGTGGCATTGCTATCTGCGACGGCGCTCGCCGGCTGCGCCTCCAAAAAATACATTCCGCCGGAGGTCCAATATGACGATGCTGCTATGCCTGCCGTGAAGAAGATCGATCCACCTGGTCCGATTAAGGTGGTGGAACTGCCGAAACCTCTTCCGCTTCCCGGCCAGTTGAAACCAGTCGACACCGGAAAGGCGAAGGCAGAACTGACCGACCCTAAACAGCGGATCAGTCAGGCCAATGAGGCGGCACGAATGCAGCCCGTCCGCAACGGCTTTATCAACGCCATCCAGCTCTATCCCTGGAGCGAAGGCGCGCTCTATCAGATCTATGCCGCACCCGGACAGGTCACCGACATCGCCCTGCAGCCGGGAGAGCAGCTGGTCGGCTCGGGCCCCGTTGCCGCCGGCGACACCGTGCGCTGGATCATTGGCGATACCCAGAGTGGGGCAGGGGAACGGCAACAGGTCCATATTCTCATCAAGCCGACGCGCCCCGACCTCCAGACCAACCTTGTCATCAACAGCGACCGTCGCACCTATCATCTCGAGCTGCGATCGACCGAAAAGACCTATATGGCCTCGGTATCATGGCAGTATCCGCAGGATGAGTTGATCGCGCTGCGGCGCCAGAACGCACAGGCGTCCGCAGCACAGCCAGTCGCTGCCGGCGTCGACATCCAGAAACTCAATTTCCGCTATCGCATCGAGGGTGACGCCGCACCCTGGAGGCCGCTGCGCGCCTTCGACGATGGCGCGAAGGTCTACATCGAGTTTCCGTCTGGCATTGGCCAGGGCGAGATGCCGCCGCTCTTCGTCATCGGCCCGTCAGGGGGCTCCGAGCTGGTCAACTACCGCGCCCGGCAGAATTACTACGTCGTCGACCGCCTCTTTGCCGCTGCCGAACTAAGACTCGGCGGCAAGACGAGCGAGAGGCGCGTCCGCATCGTGCGCACCGATGGGAGCCGGCCCCGGCATAGCGCAGGATTGTTCAGATGAGCGACCCAACGAATGGCTTGAACCGGGACATCCGCGCTGAACTGCGTCTGCGGCCCGAACCTGCCAAGGTGGCGCGGCTTTCGCGCAAGGTGCTCATCGGCTTGGGAGGTGTTGCCAGCCTCGCGGTCCTTG
>NZ_RZPB01000878.1:0-2244 GCF_003998535.1 Mesorhizobium sp. M7A.F.Ca.AU.002.02.1.1
CACCAATGGCGCGGCGGTACACACCGAAGGTGTCCAGTCTCATGGCATCCTGGCGCAGTCGATCGGCGGCGGTGGCGGCTCAGGCGGATTTGCCGTCTCGGTTGGCGGGCCGTCCTTCTCGCTTGGCGGCGATGGCGCGTCGGGCGGCGGGAGCAAGAAGGTCTATGTCGAAAACACAGGCCTGATCAGCACGGACAAGGATATGTCGATCGGCATCTTCGCGCAGTCGGTCGGCGGCTCGGGCGGCGACGGCGGGTTTGCGATGGCGGCCGGCGCCTTTGCCGCGGTCGGCATCGGTGGCAAAGGCGGGGCCGGCGGCGCGGCCGGCGAGGTAGAGGTCAAGAACACCAGCAACATCACGACCGTGGGCTCCCTCTCACACGGCATTCTCGCCCAGTCGGTCGGCGGCGGTGGCGGCAATGGCGGATCTGTCGGAACGTTTGCCGTCGGTCTGTTCGGCGCCGCTTCCGTGGCGATCGGCGGCGGTGGCGGCGATGGCAATCTCAGCAACCAGGTCACGGTCACCCACAAAGGTGACATTCATGTCGGCGGCATGGGCTCGAAGGCCATCCTTGCGCAATCGGTCGGTGGCAGTGGCGGCAACGGCGGTTCGGCTTATTCAGGCGCGGTCAGCGCTGGTCTCTACGTGTCCGCTTCGGTCGGGGTTGCCGTGGGTGGCGAGGGCGGCAACGGAGGCAATGGTGGAAAGGTAACGGTTCGGGCTGATGGCAACCTGATTGCCGACACCGACGCAGCCGGTTCCGGCGGCATCGTTGCCCAGTCCATCGGCGGCGGCGGCGGCAATGGCGGCCGCGCTGCCACGATTTCGGGTGCAGCCAGCACGGGGGTCAGCGTTTCACTCGGTGTCACTGTTGGTGGCTGGGGTGGCGACGGTGGCAAGAGCGACCTCGTCATCGTCGACAGCGGCATGAATGGCGGCGGCAGCATCGTTACCAAAGGCGCCAACGCGATCGGCATCCTCGCGCAATCGGTGGCCGGTAGCGGCGGCAATGGCGGCGATTCCTGGGGAGCTGCAGGCGGCTTCGGGGTCAACGCCAGCATCAATGCGACAGTCACCATCGGTGGCGGCGGCGGCAAGGGCAACATCAGCGGCGATGTCGCCGTTCACAACGCCATGACGATCAAGACGGGTGGGGACATGAGCGCCGCGATCGTTGCCCAGTCGATCGGCGGCGGCGGCGGCAACGGCGGAGCGACCAATGGCGCGACGGCCGATCTCGGTACAGAAAACGGCGTCAACGTCGCCGTCAACGTTGGTGTCGGCGGGGCGGGTGGCACAGGCAACAAGTCCGGTGCCGTGGATGTTACGAATTCCGCCAATTTGACCACCGACGGCGACTATTCGTCCGGCATTGTTGCCCAATCGATCGGCGGCGGTGGCGGCATGGGCGGTGCGACAAACACGCAGGCCTTCCACGTCGGCGGCACCGCCGGCACGAGCGTTACCGCAAATGTCAGCATCGGCGGCAATGGCGGCGAAGGCAACGATGCCGCCTGTGCCGCGGACGCCGGTGGCAATGCCACTTGTTTCGATGGCAAGGTCGGTGTCGCAGTCGATAATTCGGGCGAGATCCGCACAAGCGGGTTCAACTCGGTCGGCATCCTCGCCATGTCCATCGGCGGCGGTGGCGGCGGCGGCGGCTCGGCTTCGACCAAAGAGGATATCGTCGGCCCAGGCGATGCTGGCGAGACTTCGGTCGGTATCGGCGCGGCGATCGCCCTCGGTGCCGGCGGCGCCGGCAATGGCGGCACGGTTTCGGTGACCAACCGCAATCTGATCGTCACGGACGGCGCCGATTCCTATGGCATCAGCGCCAATTCGATCGGTGGCGGCGGCGGTGTCGGCGGCTCGTCCAGCTCTGGCGTGCTTGGCACTTACGCAATCGGCGGCTCGCTTGGCGGTGCGGGTGGCAAGGGCGGCAATGGCAACCAGGTCGATGTCGTCAATATGGCCGGCGCAACGATATGGACCAAGCAGGAGCGCTCGATAGGCATCTTCGCGCAGTCGGTCGGTGGCGGCGGCGGCGCAGGTGGTGCCGGCGAAAGCAAGGGCAAGAGCGATGGCGGTGAAGTCGCGGTAAACCTGTCGCTTGGCGGCTCGGGTGAGGTCGGCGGCAACGGCGGCAAGGTCAATGTCGAAAACAGCGGCATAATCCAGACCGACAAGGCCAATTCCCACGGCATCCTGGCGCAGTCGATCGGCGGCTCCGGTGGCTGCGGCGG
>NZ_RZPB01000879.1:0-2239 GCF_003998535.1 Mesorhizobium sp. M7A.F.Ca.AU.002.02.1.1
ATTCATTGGCGGCGACCATGCGTCCGTAGAGCCTGAGGATCTGGTCCAGCTCGCGTCGGTCGAACCGCACCGGCTGATCGAGACGTTCGCGTCGCGCCTCGTGCAGCGGGATTATTGCGGATGCGTCCCCATCCCCCGTCCCGCCACTGTCATCGGTCATGCCTCGATCCTTCAAAATGAATCTTTGCCAACCAAAGTTGGCGTGTTCGCGACTGAATTGCAAGGCCCGGCGAACCGAGCCCCGCGCCGCGCCGTTTCCGTCACGTCCAGTCACTTTTATGAAACGCCGTGTTGGAATTGGTGATGTTCCGCCACATTTCTGCCTTTTTTTATCCGCGCTCATGCCCCAATGTCCGACGAATTTACCGGCGTTGCCTGAGACGGTTCGGTCCGGCACCGGCTCGTAAACCCCAAGCCCCCCGCCCACGGGTCTGCGTCGGATCGAACCAACCTCGGCTCTTCCTCGGAAGAACCGGGAGCGACGATCCCAAAACCTAAATGACCGGCGTCAGAAGCAAGCTGACGTCGGTTTTTTATTGGCTGGTGATAGGTGAACCTTCGCGCTACCGCGGCAGGGGTTTGAGCGCTCTATCTCAAGGCTTGTGGATGAATGCGGCGCCGAGAATGGGACCGGGCATGCCGTCCTTGCCGACCGACTGCAGCAGCACGGCGCAGCCGCCCTTTTTGGCAATCTCGCTCATCGGCAGTTCGTAGCGCTGTGCCTTGCCATGCCACATGCCGGCGGTCTGGATGCCGGTGACGGCGTTCCAGTAGGTCATCTTGCGGCCGGTATTTTCGCCCTCGCCGACTTTGACCGTCTGCGGCGGGTCGAAATAGACGATGACGACATGGGCGTCGCTGGGGCCGTTGCCGGCATCGCCGGCGTCGATCATCACGCGATCGCTGGTACGGCTGACCTTGACGGCGACGCGCATGCCTTCACCGCTCTTGGCCATGCGGGCGAGCGCACCATCGACCTCGCCGCGGTTGGCGCCGTTGACATGGACGCGGCCATTGATGACGGCCTGCGGCGTATAGACGGAGCGGCTGCCGAAGGCGCGCATATAGTCGTATTGCCGCTCGGTGTTCTCCTTGCGGCCGAGCGTGTCCTGCCAGCCGAGATAGTCCCAGTAGTCGACGTGATAGGCGAGCGCGACGATGTCTTCCTTGGCGGCAAGTTCGGAGAACAGAGTATCGGCCGGCGGGCAGGAACTGCAGCCCTGGCTGGTGAACAGCTCGACCACGCCCAATGGCTTTTCGATCTGGACCCGGTCGGTCTGGGCGCGATCGGATTCGCCGGCATGCCCGGCGCCGGCAGACGCCGAGAAGGCCAGCGCAAGAGCTGCCAGCCACAATGATTTTCGCGAGGCCATGGCCATTCCGATTCCCGCCGGTGATGCCGGCTTTATCTTGATTGCTGAAATATGTGGCAGAACCGGAAGTCAACGGGAAGTCACGTTGCGGTGAAATTTTGCCGTTGCAGCCGACCGCAACGCCGCAATAGGAAGGATCTGCGCTTCAGGATAGAAACCGATTCGGGCGGCAATCGCGATGTGGCAAACGTTTTTGGCGCCGGTCGACCTCTATTGCGAGCGGACCGGCCCGGAATTCTGGTCCGAACCGGTCAACGCCCTGACCAACTTCGCCTTCATCGCCGCCGGCCTGTGGGGCGTGCGCGAGGTGCGAAGGCTGGGCACCGGCGCCTTCGCCGAGGTTCTGGCCTGGTGGGTGGTGGCGATCGGCATCGGCTCGACGATCTTTCACACTTTTGCCACCAAGGGCACGGTCTGGGCCGACGTGCTGCCGATCGCCGGCTTCACGCTGGCCTACACGCTGTTCAATCTGCGTCGCTTCCTCGGCATGCGATGGGGCAAAGCCATCGCCATCTTCATCGCCTTCTATGTGATTGCCGGGGCGATAACCGTTGCCGTGCCGGACTGGCTGCGCCAGGCGTCGAACGGCACGACGGGCTATCTGCCGCCGTTCCTGGCGCTCGCCTTCTTCGGCGCGCTGGTGGCCGCCAGCGGCAATCGCGCCGGCTGGTACAATCTGGCCGGGTCGGCGATCTTCGTGGTGTCCGTCATCTGCCGGATGATCGACCCGCTGGTCTGCGGCGGCTTCCCGCTCGGCACGCACTTCCTCTGGCACATCCTCAACGGGCTGATGCTGGGTGTGTTGTTGGCCGCCGCGGCGCGGTTCGGGAAGCCGAAAGTAAGGGAATAGGGGAATAGGGGAATAG
>NZ_RZPB01000087.1:0-12870 GCF_003998535.1 Mesorhizobium sp. M7A.F.Ca.AU.002.02.1.1
GCCGTCGCGACGCGGCATCATCCGGTCGATCACCATCACGTCGTAGTCGCCGGCGTCGGCGAGCGCAAAGCCGGTTTCGCCGTCACCGGCGACATGCGCGGTGTGACCGGCCTCGGCAAAGGCTTTCTGCAAGTAATCCGCAGCCTCGCGATCGTCTTCTATGACGAGAATCTTCATAGGGCTGTTATACGCGATTTCGCCGGAAGGTTGAGTGGCAGACATCTGCATTGTGGCCTTTGCCAAAGCGCATCGCGACCGAGATCGCTCGAAGCAGTGCGCGATAAAGCTGCTCGCTGCCGATGTCGTTGGCATCGGATCGTTGAAGCGCTTTTGAAATTGTGCGGCAGCGGGCGATGGGAAGCCCGCTGCCGCCGGGGGAAGGCGCGATGACTGACTAACGCGCGCTCCTCCATGCTTTCCCGTACGGCGGCTCGGGGGTGTTGAACCGGCGCACTGGAAAAGTCCAACTTGCCGCCGGAACGCCCTCACCCGTCTCGGAAGGCCGAGAGAACGCTCCGGAGCCGACCTCAGCCCTTGGCGACGGGCAGCGCGACGAAACGATTGGTGTCGTCGCGGGTGATCTGCATCAGCACTGCCTTGCGGCCGGATTTGACCGCTTCGGTCATCGCCTTGGTGACGTCGTCGGTGCCGTTCACTTCGGTCGAATTGACCGATGTGATGACGTCGCCCGGCTGGATGCCGCGATCGGCAGCATCGCTGTCGGGATCGACGTCGGTCACCACCAGCCCCTTGCCGTTTTCGGACTTGGTGACGGTCAGGCCGAGATCGGCCAGCGTGTCGGGCTTTGCCGGAGCGGCAGGCTGCGACTGGTCGACAGAGGCCTGCTTGTCGCTCGAGGGCAGTTTGCCGAGATCGACCTTGACCGTCTGGCTCTTGCCGTCGCGCCACACGGTGACGTCAACCGATTTGCCAGGCGAGTAGGCGCCGATCAGCCGTGCCAGTTCCTTCGGCGAAGCGACGTCCTTGCCGTTGACCTGGGTGATCACGTCACCGGCCGTGATGCCCGCCTTCTTGCCGGGACCATCGTCCTGGGCACTGGAAACCAGTGCGCCGTTGTTGGACTTCAGACCAAGCGACTCAGCGATGTCGGAGGTGACCGGCTGGATTTCGACACCGAGCCAGCCGCGCTGAACGGAACCGCTCTTCATCAGGTCCTGAACGACCTGCTTGGCGGTCGAAGCGGGAATGTCGAAGGCGATGCCGACGCTGCCGCCGGACGGCGAGAAGATCGCGGTGTTGATGCCGACGACCTGGCCGTTGAGGTTGAAGGTCGGGCCGCCAGAATTGCCGCGGTTGACCGATGCGTCGATCTGGATGAAGTCGTCATAAGGGCCAGCGCCGATGTCGCGGCCGCGGGCGGAGACGATGCCGGCGGTGACGGTGCCACCAAGGCCGAACGGATTGCCGACGGCCACCACCCAGTCGCCGACGCGAACCTTGGAGTCATCGGCGAAGTCGACATAGGTAAACTTGCCGACGCCATCGACCTTGAGCACGGCGAGATCGGTGCGCGGGTCGGTGCCGATCAGCTTGGCGTCGAGTTCCTTGCCGTCATTCATCACCACGGTGAAGGCCGAGCCTTCCGAAACGACGTGGTTGTTGGTGACGAGATAGCCGTCATCCGAGATGAAGAAGCCGGAACCTTGTGCAACCGGCCGCGGCTGGTCGTTGTTGCGGTCGCGATGGCTGAAGCGCCTGTTGCCGCCACCCTGGCCGTCCTGATCACCAAATCCACGGAATTCCTTGAAGAAGCGGCGCAGTTGCGGATTGTTGGGCAGGTTGTTCATGCCATCCTGATCGTCGGACGGGTCCGAGCCGTCATCGGCGGCCGGGCTGATCTTGGCCTTGACCTTGACGCTGACAACAGCGGGAGAAACCCGCTCGACGACATCGGCGAAGCCCGGTACCTGCGGCGCCTCGACGCGCACGGCATCGGCCAGAACAGGGCTGGTTCCGCTGGTCAGCGCACCGACGCCGATCGCACCGGCCACGGCTACAGACGCGACGGCAGCCATGAGACGCTTGCGGGTGACGGAATATGAACGGGGGGCAATATTCATGGATCTCGTATCCTCTTTCCAAATGGACGCTGCTGATGGGCATCCTCAAGCAAGAGAATTAGAGTGGCGCACATTACAGCGCCATTTCCGACACATGAAACTTTGGTAATGTTTTGGGGTCGGGAGACGCACAAACCCGTTGGCCGCGATGCCCTATGCGCTATCTTGTACACAACTCAGCACAAGGCTTTCATAAATGACAGCAAGCACGCCTGGCGGATCGTATTCGTGAAATGGGCCGAGGCCTTGGTGATATGGCGACGGGCCGGCCAGGCCGGGTAACAGGCACATATGAGACGTTCATCGGCCGCCCGCCGTACATCATTGCTTATGAGTTGCGCCCGATCGCTGGCCGTCAGTGCGTCGTTATCCTGCGCGTCATTCACACGTCGCGGGACTGGCCCTCGGAGGAATGGCCGAGCTAATTGCCTAGTATCTTGTCCAGCGCCGCCTGTTCCTCAGTGGTCAGCGCATTGGTTGCCGTCGAGCGACGCGACCGCGCGGTCAGCACGATGAAAACGCCTCCCACCAGCAACAGCAGGACAGGCGTGCCCCACAGCAATGCATTGCGCAGGTCGAAACGCGGCTTGAGCAGCACGAACTCGCCATAGCGCGAAACCACGTAGTCCATGACCTGCTGGTCAGTGTCGCCGGCGACGAGGCGCTGACGCACGAGGACGCGCAGGTCGCGGGCAAGGTCGGCATCGGATTCGTCGATCGACTGGTTCTGGCAGACCATGCAGCGCAAGCCTTCCGAAAGCGCCCGAGCCCGCGCCTCAAGTGCAGGATCAGGCAGCATCTCGTCAGGCTTCACCGCCAAGGCCGTGCCGGCAAAAAACAGCGCCAGCAGCAGGATAATGGAGGTCAGCGAAAGCCGTGCGTTCATGGCAGGGTCGCGGATGGCACCACGCTCGCCTGCTTGCGCCGTCGCGACGGCGCGCCGACGCGCAGGCGCCGGTCCATCAGCGACATCGCCGCGCCCGCCATCATCATCAGGCCACCGCCCCAGATCAACGTCACCAGCGGCTTCCACCACAAACGCACGACGACCGAACCGTCTTTGCCCTCGTCGCCGAGCGAGATGTAGAGCTGCGAGAAACCGATCGTCCTGATGCCGGATTCCGTCGTCGTCATCTGCCGCACCGGATAAAACCGCTTGGCGGAGCTGATTTCGCCAACAGGGCTGCCGCTGACGCCGATCAGCTCGAAGCGGCCGCGATCCTCGCTGTAATTCGGTCCCTGGGCCGGATAAAGCCCGACGAAACGCAGCGTATGGCCGGACAGTTCGACGGTCTCGCCGGCATGCATCGACAGGATCTTCTCGGTGCCGAAGCAAAGTGTGCCGACGATGCCGAGCGTGGTCAGGCCGAGGCCGAGGTGAGCGAAGGCTGTGCCGAAGACCGAGCGCGGCAAGCCGAGCAAGCGCCGGACCATGATCCCCGTTGCGACGGTCCGAAAGCCGGATTTGACGGCGAGATCGGTGAGCGCGCCAAGGATCAGCCAGACGGCAAGGCCTACGCCCAGGGCTGCGAACACCGAGCCGCCGTCGATGAACAGAGCGGTGACCAGCGTCGCCAGCAGTGCCGCAGCAAAGGCCACCATCAGGCGCTGCGCGACGGCGAAGACATCGCCGCGCTTCCAGGCCAGCAACGGCCCGAACGGAACCACGAGCAGCAGCGGCACCATCAGCGGCCCGAAGGTGAGATTGAAGAACGGCGCGCCGACCGAGATCTTGTCGGCTGAAAAGGCTTCGACAGCGAGCGGATAGAGTGTGCCGACAAGCACGGTCGCCGTCGCCGTGGTCAGGAACAGATTGTTGAGGACGAGTGCCCCTTCTCGGGAAATCGGGTGGAACAGGCCGCCGGTCGTCAACCGGGAAGCGCGCAGCGCAAACAGCGCCAGCGAGCCGCCGATAAACAACGTCAGGATGCACAGGATAAACACGCCCCGGGTCGGATCGGTTGCAAAGGCATGCACCGAGGTCAGCACGCCCGAACGCACGAGGAAGGTGCCGAGCAGCGACAGCGAAAAGGTCAGGATGGCGAGCAGCAGCGTCCAGATCTTCAGCGCCGAGCGCTTTTCCATGACAATGGCCGAATGGAGCAGCGCGGTGCCCGCCAGCCACGGCATGAAAGACGCGTTCTCGACTGGATCCCAGAACCAGAAACCGCCCCAGCCAAGTTCATAATAGGCCCAGTACGATCCCATGGCGATGCCGCCGGTCAGGAACATCCAGGCGACCAGCGTCCACGGCCGCACCCAGCGCGCCCAGGACGCGTCGATGCGGCCTTCGATGAGAGCGGCGACCGAGAAGGAAAAACAGATCGAGAAGCCGACATAGCCGAGATAGAGGAACGGCGGGTGGATGGCGAGGCCGAGATCCTGCAGGATCGGGTTGAGATCGCGGCCTTCGATCGGCGCCGGGTTGAGCCGGATGAACGGATTGGACGTCGCCAGGATGAACAGGAAGAAGGCGGCGCCGATGGCGCCTTGCACCGCAAGCACATTGGCGCGCAGCGTCGCCGGCAGGTTGGAGCCGAAAGCGGCGACGAGTGCGCCGAAGAAGGTCAGGATCAACACCCAAAGCAGCATCGAGCCTTCATGATTGCCCCAGGTTCCGGTGATCTTGTAGATCAACGGCTGCAAGGAATGCGAGTTTTCCCACACGCTTGCCACCGAGAAATCGGAGCTCGCATAGGCACTCGCCAGCGCTGCGAAAGACAGCGCCGTCAAGGCGAAGCCGGTCACCGCGACCGGACCCCCGACGGCCATCAGGCGCTGGTTGTTCAGGCGTGCGCCAAACAGCGGCACGAGCGTCTGCACCAGCGAAAGCGCAAACGCCAGGACGAGGGCGAAATGTCCGGTTTCAACCATGCCCGTGATCCACTGTCGCTCTCCTGCCGGAGCTATTCACTCTTGCTCTCCTGCCACACGCCCTTGGCCTTGAGGCCGTCCGCAACCTCCTTGGGCATATAGCGCTCATCATGCTTGGCCAGCACGCTATCGGCAACAAAAACCCCGTCCGGGCCGAAACTACCCTCGGTGATGACGCCCTGCTCTTCGCGGAAAAGGTCGGGCAGGATGCCGGTATAGGTGACCTTGACCGATTTGTGCGTGTCGGTGACCGAAAAGCCGACCGTGGCCCCCTGCCCGCGCTGGATCGTGCCTTTTTCGACCAATCCACCCAACCGGATGCGCTGGCCAGGCTGGACGCTTGCCGTGGTGAGATCGGCCGGCATGTAGAAATAGGAGGCCTTCTGGCCAAGCGCGTAGAAAGTCAGCCCGGTCGCGGCACCCAGGAAGACCAGGCCGCCCGCGATCACCGACAATCGTTTCTGCTTGCGCGTCATGTCTTGTTCTACTCCGTCGCCGCAAGCCCAAGCGAAGCGGCAAAGGCGGTGAACTTCTTCGCCTGGTCACTGTCGGCCCCAAAGACGGCAATGGCGCGACCGAGCGCCTCACGCGCCTGATCGGCCTTGCCAAGCACGACATAGGAACGAACGAGCCGCATCCATCCTTCCGGGTCGTGCGGATTTTGCCGCAGTTTGTCGTCAAGGCCGGCAACCATGGTGTTGATCATGGCTTCCCGATCCTGCGGCGACATCGAGGATGCGGCGTCGATATCGCCGGCATCGGGGCCGTTGGCGGCGTCGCCAGAAGCCACTTCGGGGTTGCCGGACTTGGCCAGCGCCTGCTCGACGGCACCGCGCCATGGCGAGTCCGGCGGCAATCTGCCCAGCATCGCCTGCCATGCCGTGGTCGCTTCCTTGGCGCGACCCTCCTGCGCCAACGCCATGGCCAGGTAGAAACTGGCCTTCGCATTGGCCGGATCGAGCTTCAGGGCTGCCTCGAAAGCATCCTGGGCATCGGCCGAGACAATGCCGCCTGCCGCGCCGGCGATCGCCTCTCCGAGACCGGCCTGGCGAACGGCGCTGTCGCCATCAAGCCGAATGGCGTTGCGATAGGCATCCGCCGCGTCGGAAAAGCGCTGCATGCGCAGATAGACCGGGGCAAGCACGTCCCAGCCCCTGCCATCGGTGGGATTGGCGGCCAGATGGGCTTCGGCCCGCGCCACCAGTTCGTCGACCGAACTGTCGGCGGGATTCTTGGCCAACCGCTCGCTGAGCGGTTGTGACGGCAGGTCGGGAGAGCCAAGCTTGACATAGAGCCCCCAACTGACCAGCGGCACCGCCAGCACGGCTACGGTTGCCACCAGCCTTGCGGTGGCCGGCGCTCGGCCCGCGTTTGCGCCACCGGCGGTACCCGCATTGTCAAGGCGAAGGATGCGGCGAGCGATCTCGGCGCGGGCTTCGGCCGCTTCGGCCGGCTGGATCAAGCCACGCGCGGCGTCGCGGTCAAGCTCGGACAGTTGGTCGCGATAGACTTCGAGATCATGTTCGCCGCTCGACGACGCGCCCTTCGCGCTGGCGGCCAGCGGCAACAGCACCGCCAGGCTTGCACCCAGCGTGAGAATGGCGGCTATGACCCAGAACAGCATGGTTCTTCCAATAACGGCAGAGCTCTGCCGTGCCAACAGATGCATGCTGCGACGCTTTGACGACGCCAGCCGCCAATCGTCGGCAGACGGTCGTCAGGTCAGCGGCGTCCAGCTGCCATCGGCGTTGCGGCAAGCGGTTCCGCGCGCCGTGACTCCGGCGCCGCCGGAAAACACCGTCTGCGTGTACTGGCGGCAGTCCTGCGAACCGACGCGGTAGGGCTGGGCCGGAACCACCTCGCCGTAGCGCGAAGCCTGGGCGCCTTTCCACGTCACCTTCTGGCCGCTGGTCGTGTATTCCAGCGCTTTGTACTCAGCCTCGAGCGCGCTGCGCTTCTCGGTCTCGCTGAGGCCGTTGCCGATCGCCCCGCTGATGAGGCCGCCGCCCATCGCCGAAATGATCGTCGTGGTCACCTTGCCGCTGGAAGGAGGTGTCGAGGCCGGTGTCGCTGCCACGGTTGGACCCTTGCCGCTCAAGGTGGTGCAGCCGGAAACAGCCAGCAATGCGGAAACAAGCGCGACGCGAATCTTCATGCCAACAACCGGTTTTCTTGAGTTGGAGCCTGCCATGGATGCGCCGGGGGCCGCGTCATCGAGAAGTCGGCGTGGCCATAATATTGATATTTGTCGGAAATTTGGCCGCTGGCCGCTGCGGGACCAATGGACATGCCGCCAACAACATCTCCCGCCCCTCTATGTCGATCGGCTCTGGTGAACATCACTGAAGGCTCCGCAATCGCACCACCGCCTTCAATCCGCCCATACCGGACCGTTCGAGCGCCAGAACGCCTCCATACTCGTTGACGAGGTCTGCGACAATGGCCAGGCCCAGACCTGTTCCGGGCTTTGTCTCGTCCAGACGCCGTCCGCGCTTCAGCGCCTCGCGAGCCTTGTCCTCGGGAATGCCCGGACCGTCATCCTCTATGCCGATCTCGAACAGGCCGGCCGGGTCGTCCTTGCCGGTCAAGGGCACGATCGAGACCTGCACCGCGCTCTTTGCCCATTTCATCGCGTTTTCAAGGAGATTGCCCAGCAGTTCCTCAAGGTCCTCGCGCTCGCCGGCGAAGACGATCTCGCCCGCCGGCAGCGACAGCGACAGATTTGTCTGCGGATTGAGCTTCCGCAGAACCCGCACCATGCGCTGCACCAGCGGCGTCACCGGCGTGCGGTAGACGACGCTGTCGCGTTGTGCCGCGACGCGGGCGCGCTGGAGATAGTGTTCGACCTGCTTCTGCATGGAAGCCGCCTGTTCGGCGATCAACTGCCCCTTGGCGCCGCCGAGCGCGCGGCCCTCGTTGAGCAGTACCGCCAGCGGCGTCTTCAGCGAATGGGCGAGATTGCCGACCTGTGTTCGCGACCGCTCGACGATGCGCCTGTTGTTTTCGATCAGCGCATTGGTTTCGTTGGCAAGCGGTTCGATCTCGGCCGGGAAGCGGCCGTCGAGCCTCTGGGCGGTGCCTTCGCGCACCATGGCGAGCGCGTTCCTGACCCGGCGCAGCGGCTGCAGGCCGAGCAGGATTGCGATCGCGTTGATGGCGATCATGCCGACGCCGAACAGGCTGAGATAGGTCAGCAGGCGGCGCTGAAAGGTGGCGATTTCCTGTTCGAGTTCGCTCTGGTTGCCCATGACGCGGAAACGCGCGGCGCGGTTCTTGGCGTCGAGGACGAATTCGCTCTCGAACACTTCGAGTTGCTCGCCGTCGATGCCTTCGGCTGCGTAGCTGCGCTGGAAGCTCGCGTTGAACGGCACCTCGGCAACGCTCGGTGACGGGATCGTCGTGGTCATCGACGACGAATGGAGATCGCCATGCACGCCTTCCTAAGCGGGCTCAACCGACCAGTACCAGCCCGAATTCGGCTCCGAGAACCGGAGGTCGCCGAGATCTGGCGCGCCGGTCAGCGCACCGCTGTCGGAGATGCCGATCGAACCGATCAGGTTGAACAGATGCGCCGAAAGCAGGCTGTCGAAGCCGCGCTCGCTGGCTTGGCGGTATAGGGTGGTGATCAAGGTGAAGATGACAACGAGCGTCACGATCGCCCAGACCGTGGAAAAGGCGATGACGCGGAACGTCAGCGAACGCGGCCACAAACGCAGCGAAAGCGGCGTCCTTGCGGTTGGTTTGAGCGGTTCCGAGTTACGCCTCCGGCTCACGCATGCGGTAGCCCATGCCGCGCACGGTTTCGATCATGTCGATGCCCATCTTCTTGCGCAGCCGCCCGACAAACACCTCGATGGTGTTGGAATCGCGGTCGAAATCCTGATCGTAGAGATGCTCGACCAGTTCGGTCCGCGAGACGACCTCGCCCATATGGTGCATCAGATAGGCAAGCAGGCGGAATTCGTGCGACGTCAGCTTCAGCGGCACGCCGCCGACATCGGCCTTGGAGGCCTTGGTGTCGAGGCGCAGCGGTCCGCAGGTCAGCTCGGACGAGGCATGGCCGGCAGCGCGCCGGATCAGAGCCCGTAGCCTCGCCAGCACCTCCTCGATGTGGAACGGCTTGGTGACGTAGTCGTCGGCGCCGGCATCGATGCCGGAAACCTTGTCGCTCCAGCGGTCGCGCGCCGTCAGGATCAGCACCGGCATCTTGCGGCCGCCGCGTCGCCAGCGCTCGACCACGCTGATGCCGTCCATCTGCGGCAGGCCGATATCGAGCACGACCGCGTCATAGGGCTCGGTGTCGCCGAGGAAATGGCCTTCCTCGCCGTCGAAGGCGCGGTCGACGACATAGCCGGCATCGACCAGCGCATCCGATATCTGCCGATTGAGATCCTTGTCATCTTCGACGACCAGTACACGCATGCGGAGTTCGATACCTGTTGAAGAGCTTTGTCGGATGGAAGAGCTTTGTAGGATTGAAAACTGGGGCAGATATAGGCCGATTCCGGCGGCCTGGGAAACGTAGCCTAAGATTGATTGGATCAGTTCAGCGGAACGACGATCTCGGAACGGCGCGGACGTTGTCCGTCCTTGCCCGGAACGAGCACGACGATGACACAGACAGGCTGACCGCCGCGCGTCGATTGCGAGGCCTTGGCCAGCGTTCCGCCATTCTGCTCAGCCACCTGTTGGCCGATGGCGTAGCAATCGGAGGCCGCCAGTACGATCGGACTGGCAAGGTCGGGCGGCGCGATGACCGGCATCGCCATCGCCTGCGACGCAAACAGCCCGGCAGCACAAAGCGCCAGTGTCGCGGTTCGGAAGTGGGAGCGAAGCGTTTTCATGACCGGCGTTGTAACGCATCGGTGCTGAACGTGAAATGAACGGTGAACGCCGCTGAAAACATCCTCGCCACACCCCTGCAACGCGAGACAGTCAACCTGGGATTTCACCGCCTCGAACAGGCGAAATCCCGCGAAAGTCCAGTCTAGACTCCGTTTTGACCATATTGAAAGCGCATCAGGCATTTTCCTGCGTCATCGCGCGAAAACGCAGCAGCCCGTGATGCACGAGCAGATCCTCGTCATGGCGGGCTTCGGCAAATTCCAGCGACAGTCGTGTCTGGCCGCGAGGGCCGATCACCAATGCTGCGTCGGCAAGGCGCACCTGGATGGCGGCCATGATGGCTAGCGTTTCGGCATCACCATGGGCTTTCGACCAGACATGCAGCGTAATCAACTGATCGTCAGTGTTCTCGATGCCCGTATCCCAGTCGAAAGCGGAGGTATGGCCGCAGGTCACGTACGGAAAAGCGGCGTTGTCGGTTGGCCGTTCGAGCAGTCCGGCGCCGCCCAACAAGGCCGACAGCGATGCGTCGCTTCTCAGCCTGAGAAACACTGCCTGCTGCAAATCGCCTGGCGCGGTCATCGTCTTTTCCTCCGGTTCCTGCGCTGCCGACTGTTGCTTTTCGGAAGCTGTCCGCGTTCTGCGTGTTCTGACAGATATAGCCATTCGACGCGCAGAGGCGATGGCGATTCGTCATCGGAATGATGGATGCCGATGATCTCGAAAGGGCGGCTTTGCCAAGACCACCGTCGCGGGCACCACGCCGTGAACATGGACTCTCGATTCCTGGTCACATATTCTCGCTCCATACAGCGTCGCATGACGCAATGTTTCCTTGCCGTTTTTGATCCAGGAAGCAATTTCGGAAGCTGATGATGCTCGATGCAGAAAAGACCAGGGCTGCGTCGCGGTTGTTGGTAGGCCACTGGGACAAGGGCACCCGTCTCGACGCCATACCCGAGGCGTTGCGCCCACAAACACGGCTCGAAGGTTACGCTGTCCAGTCGCATGTCATGGATCGCTCGGCGGCTCCGCTTTTCGGCTGGAAGATTGCCGCGACCAGTCTGGCGGGACAAAGGCACATCAACGTCGACGGCCCCATGGCCGGACGTCTCCTGGCCGAGAAAGCGGTGGAGATCGGCGGGACCGTTTCCCTGGCGACGAGCAAGATGCGCGTGGCCGAGATCGAGTTCGCTTTCCGTTTCGGCCGCGAGCTGCCGCCTCGTGCGGCACCCTATGAAATCGCCGAGGCGATGGAAGCCGTGGCGAGCTTGCACCCGGCGATCGAAATCCCGGACTCACGGTATGACGATTTCTGCGCCGTCGGGGCGCCGCAGCTCATTGCGGACAATGCCTGCGCCAATCTGTTTGTCATCGGCGAGGCGGCGGAAGACGACTGGCACGACGTGGATCTTGCAAAGCACCCCGTGATCGCGTCCGTTTCCGGAAGGTCGCAACATAGCGGATCGGGAGCAGCCGTATTGGGCGATCCTCGCATCGCGCTTACCTGGATCGTCAATGAACTGTCGGGCCTGGGCATAGCGCTTCAGCCGGGACAGGTGGTGATTACCGGCACCTGCGTGACACCGATAAGCGTCGAGGCAGGCGACGAAGTCATCGGCGATCTAGGCAGGTTTGGCCGCGTCTCGGTGCGGTTTGTCTAGGCTCCGCGCTGCCTGGCCACGAAACTGCGCACCGCCAGCACCAGCACGGTGATGATGATCAGGATCACCGACAATGCCGCGATCGCCGGGTCGATGTTGTCGCGCAAGCCCATCCACATGAGCCGCGGCAGCGTGATGGCGTTGACAGAGGTGATGAACAGGGTGACGCCGATTTCTTCCCAGGACAGCACGAAGGAGAGAAGTGCGGCGGTGACGATGCCGAACTTGATGTTGGGCATGATGACGCGGGTGGCGCGCTCCCACACAGTGGCCCCTAAGCCCCGCGCGGCAAGGTCGATGCGGCGGTCGAGCTGGCTGAGAGAGACCAGCATCAGCACCGTGGCGAAGGGCACGGTCATCACCGAATGGGCCATGGCGACGCCAAGCCAGGTGTCGTAGCCGAAGAACGCGCTGAAACCCGAGATCGAGGTGAGCAAGAAGTAGAGCGTGATCGCCGAGACCACCGGCGGCACCACCATCGGCAGTAGCACGAAGCCGACCAGGGCCGCGGTGAAGCGCGGCTGGAACATCCAGACGCCAAGGCTGAAGCACAGCGCCAGCACAGTTGAAAAGGCGCTGCTGACGACACCGATGCGGATCGAGAGCAGAATCGATTGGAGCCAGCGCGGGTCTTCGATCAGCGCCCGGTAATGGCGCAGCGACAGTTCGCCCGACGGCATGGCCAGCATGCGGCTCGGCGTCAGCGACACCGGGATGACGGCGAGCAGCGGCATCAGCAGGAACAGCGCCACGAAGGCGGCGATGATCAGCGAGACGGGACCGGGGCGGTAGGTCGGCATCAGATCAACTGCTTCGGTCTGACATATCGGAACAAGAGCGCCATCAGCGCGCCGACGAACAGCACCAGCACGACGCTGATCGCTGCACCCAAGCCCCAGTCCGGGCTCTGGAATATCCTGAGATAGATCAGCTCGGCAATCATGACGCTGCGGCCGCCGCCAAGGATCGCTGGCGTGACGAAGAAGCCGAGCGAGAAGACGAAAACGATCATCGCCGCGCCTATGATGCCGGAGCGCGTCATCGGCACGAACACCGTCCAGAAGGTGCGCATGCGGCTGGAGCCGAGCCCGCGCGCCGCCAGGAGCACGCGGTCGTCGAGGCTGCGCATGGCCGATGCCAGCGGAAAAACGGCGAAAGGAATGAGGAAGTGCGTCATGCCGACGATGACGCCGAATTCGTTGCGCACCAACGCCAGCGGTTCGGAGATGAAGCCGATCGCCTGCAGCCACGTGTTGATCAGGCCGCGATTGGAGAGCAGCGCCACCCAGCCGAAGGCACGGGTCAGCACGGAAATCCAGAAGGGAACGAGAATGCAGAACTCGGCGATCAGGCGCTGTGCCGGGGTTCCACGCACCCAGACGACGGTGATGGCGTAGGCAGCGGCC